>NZ_JBJZOG010000112.1:0-19104 GCF_047200535.1 Micromonospora mangrovicola
GCCTGGAACAACCCGGCGGCAATCACCTCCGGCTTCGACCGACCCGACCCGCCGGCAACAATGCCGCGCGCGGCATCACCCAAGCGGGACAGGAACCCACCCTGATCGTCCTCCACGCTGGACGCCTGGTCAGCACGGTCGGGACCACGGTCCGGTAGGACCTCCATCCCACCCAACGTGGCCACCATCGCCAAGGCCAGCCCCCCGATCAGGGGCCCCCGCGCTCTCTTCTTCACCCGTCACCCTCCGGTCCACGGACAGACACGACGGGTAAAGATCACAAGAAGGCATACAGGCGGCTCTATACGGAAGATACTTTCCCAGCCCAATCCCTCGCTTGGAGCGAAGACACCGACCACACGTACAGACGCGCCGACACGACCAAAGGGTGAAAACGCGGCCGCACCAGCCGTCCCCGACACTTCGGGCTTGCCGAAGAGGTCACCGAGCAGGAAGCCCTGGTCAGCGAGTTGCTGGTGGGATTCGAGTCTCAGCTCCCGGAATCGATACCGACACCAGCACGGCAGGACCCAGAGTCATAGATCGATGCGGCGAGGCGTCTCTTGGCCGACGCGTGCGGGCTCCATGCGGCTGCTGACGCAGGCAAGGCGAGGAGAAGCGAGGCGTGACCTCTTCGGTGTGAAGCAGGACGCCGCGCCCACTCTGACCTGCAGAAACGAGAAGCAGCAGGTGGCGGCGGGTGCAGTTGAGGACCGTTGCGTGCCGTTGGGTGCAGTTCAACACCGTTCAGCGCACCCGGCTGCTCCCTACGTGCTCCCCGATCCCAGCGCGGCGCCCGCCGCGCGCCGCAGCGCCTTTCACTCAGCGTGACCGATGTCCTGAGACGGCGCGTACGGTCGGCGGCATGAGCGCGCAACCACACCGGCACGCATGCCGCGTAACCAGTTACGGCGTTCGTGAGGGCTCGGCGGGACGGCTGCTGGCGTTGTACGAGTTCTTGGCGGCCACCACGGCGGCCTGGAGGTGCTCGGGGTCGACGCCGTGCACGTTGAGCGGCGGGTGCACACGCCGGACAAGTTCGGCCTCGATGGTCGCCGGCTCCGCGTCTTCCGCCCAGGTCAAGCGCAGGTGCGTGTGCATCCACGCGGTCAGCCGCGCCTCATCCTCAGGGACCAGGACGACACGGTCGGTCCAGGTCGTCCGGTAGCCCTCGGCCACCAGAAGCCCGGCCAAGGTACGGCGCAGCGTCGAGCTGCCCGAACGCCTCAGATGGTTGCGCAGGATACGCCCGCGCAGGCTGGTCGCTCGTCCGAGGTACAGCAGTCGCAGCGACGGGGCGTTCTCATTCGGCGGTCCGGGGAGGTCGGGAAAGATCGAAGGAGCAGCCCACCAGGCGTAGACACCGCTGCCACGGCTGAGCCGCTTGACGGCGACATCGAGTCCGACCGGCACGCCGGAGAGCAGCCGCAGGGCCTCTTCGACCCGAGCTTCGTCGGTAGGAACGTGGTCGGGTCGCCGTTCGGGAATGGTCATCGAGACCATCGTAGGTTGCGGGCGGATCGTGGCCGGGACCGGAAGGACCGGATGCCCCACGTAACGGCACCTCCACCAGCCAGGCGGAACGCTGCGTAATGCGCGCATCGCCGCAGAAGCGCGCACGTGACCTTGGTCAGCGCGTCGGATCGAGCTGTCAGGCGTACGAGGGCCGGCGCGGGTCCAGCAGCTCGGTGATGCGGCCACGGTCGAGGACTTCGATGAGTGCGTCGGTACCGTGTTCGACCTTGACCGCTATTTCCTCTGGGTGCAGAGGGATCAGCGCGAGCAACGCGATTCGGATGCCGCCGCCGACGTCGATCGTTCGGGCCTCTGGCGGCACCCGCAGCATCGGCGTGACGACGACTCCTTCGGCGCGAGCGGACGTCGTCGGCGTGCGATCCCGAGCCACGGGTGCTGACGCTCGGGCATGCCGAAGTAGTCAGCATTGAGGAAGACCTGCTCACAGGCTTGCCGGTGGGCATCGGGTCTCAGCTGGCGGAATCGATACCGACGCCACCCGGGGTGTAAGCCAGAGCCTTACATCGATGCATACCGGTCTCGTGGTTGGCGCTGGCGGGCCTCAGCACCCGACCGCTCCCAGCCTGCTCCCCGATCCCCGGCCCACGAGCGGACAACGGATCTGGATCGTCAGCTACGGTTCGCGGCCACATAGTCGAGCGAAGCGGTGAACTTTTCGACCGGGTCGCCGAGGATCTGCCACGGCCACTCGGTAACCAACCCGTCCAGCAGCGCGAACGCGTGCCCAGCCGCGTCGAACTCGTCGGCCAGTTCGAAGGCCATCGCGAATGTCGCCACCCGGGGTGCCCAGCCGGGGCCGGCGGGGATGTAATCCGGATGGAAGATCGAGTTTTCCGCTGCAGTGAGAAGTTCGGCACGGACCTCGTCCGAGACGATGTACTCGTTGCCCTCGTCTCGTTCTGTGGCGTTCCACTTCTCGATGTGGGCGACGGCCACCAGTTCGTGCAGGAGACTGTTCGGTCCGGCCGCCGCTGCGGCGCCCCGGGCGAAGTCGAACATCTCCTCGTGACTGCCGGACCATTTTGCACACAGGTACTGCAACCGCTGCTCGTGCGCGACCACGTGCCCCGGGTGTAGTCGAGTCACCGCCTCGAAGCGCTGCCGGGCCTCCGCCGACCCGACGCCCAGGCCTCGGGAACTGGTAACCAGCCATGCCCGCGCGGTCACGTTGTCGGGTTCGCGAGTGAGTACCCTCTGCAACAACGTCTCGGCGTAATGCAACCGCTCATGGAAACCCCTGAACTGGGCAGCAGTGGTGTATTTCGCCCGCTTGCCGCCGCGTGCCTCCCACGCCCAGTGCACGGCGTGACAGCCGGCGACCAGCACGGGCAGAGGCGACTCAGGCTCGGCGTCGATCCAATCACCGATCCAGTCCTGGATCCCGTCGACCCCGCCGACCGCCTCCATCAGGAAGGCCATCTCGTCCGGATCGGCCGCCATGTTGAGCAACTCCCGGGCGAACTTCCACTTGCGCTTCTCCAGCGCCCGGATCAGGGCCTTCCGGTGCGGGTCGCCGAAGGTCGGGTCCAAGACCGGTTCCCTTGGTCGCTTCGTGAACGGCCACATGCAACCCAACCCCCCATGTCGTAACCGTACCGGCCGCCGATACTAGTGCCCCCGCCTGGTCGTACCCCTAGTCACGCCGCGCCCCCGCCGGCGGTTGCCTGCCGGGCACTGGTTTCGCTCCGGAGCTGCCCGGGCGGACGCAGTGTTCCGGAAGCACGGACACGGAGGCTCATCCGGGGTGGCGCGTCGACGGGCCGCGGCCGCACGGCAGACCGCCATGACCGTGGTGAAGAGCAGATGATCGGAGGCGCGAATCTGTCGGCTTCGAAGAGGTTTGCCAGTGTTCGAGGGTTTCGACATCGCCGCGACCGCTACGACGATCCACGGACGTCGCGGCGGCGAGGGAAGACCGGTACCTCCTCCTGCACGGCACCCGAGACCCACCTCATGCGGCGTCACGTGGCGCCGCGACTCGCCGAGCGATTCACCGTGATTGCCACCGAACTCGTAGTAAAGAAGGCCCCGAGGGCTTCCCCGGGCCTTCCATCTCCTCTGGACCGGGCTACTCGTGGGCCGGAGTCAGGTCGTTCTCGCCGACGAGGTAGCCCAGCTCGATCAGCTCCCGCACCGAGTTGTTCATCGGCAGCAGGCGCAGCACCGCGAACGCGTTCGTCACGCTCACGTACGCCAGTCGCAGCAGCACGGCAGCCCTGCGCCTGCCGAAGTCGCATCCTTCCTGATGCGAGTCGATGTAGCACGTCCGGGGTGCGACGGCATCGCTGGGAGCAGGCGCCTCAGCGTGCGGTTGGTACCAGCGGGTGTGACTTCGACGTCGGCGACGGCCCCGATCGCGACGCGGGGTGCGTCGGAGGCCCTGCGGTGCGTACAGTTCCGGGTCGGACTTGGGGTGGGCCGGGCAGATCCGGCGCAGGGAACGGGATGAGACAGCGACGGCATGGCGGCGGACAACATTTCGAAAACCGGTCAATACGGCATCGATCGGAGCCTGCTGGAGACCTGTCTCAGCGTCTTTGAGGCATTGGAGGACCTGCCTCCCGATCACCCCGACGTGGTGCGGGTGCAGCGGGCCACCGCGAAGTTCTACAAGGTGATCAAGCAGCGACGACGCCAAGAACGACGGGATGCCATCGCGGCGGCCGACCGCGCGGTGACGGCGGCCACCGCCACCGGCGCCCCGGGCCGGATCGACGACGAGACGCAGGGCATCCCGCTCGCCTCCCCCACCGTCGGTGCCACGGCCGGCTTCCTGCACAATCCGCGCGGCTGCTACATCTGCAAGCAGCGCTACCGCGAGGTGGACGCCTTCTACCATCAGCTCTGCCCGCCCTGCGCCGCGCTCAACCGGGAGCGCCGAAACGCCCGCACCGACCTAACCGGCCGGCGCGCGCTGCTCACCGGCGGCCGAGCCAAGATCGGCATGTACATCGCGCTGCGGCTGCTGCGCGACGGCGCGCACACCACGGTAACCACGCGGTTTCCCCACGACGCGGTCCGCCGATTCGCCGCGATGCCGGACAGCGGGGACTGGCTGCACCGCCTGCGAATCGTCGGGATCGACCTGCGCGACCCCGCCCAGGTGATCGCCCTCGCTGACTCGGTCAGCGCCCAGGGACCACTCGACATCCTGATCAACAACGCAGCGCAGACCGTCCGCCGCACGCCCGGGGCATACGCGCAGCTCGTCGCCGCGGAGGCGGCGGCCCTGCCGGACGGCCCGCTGCCGGAGATGATCACATTCGCCAAACCGGCCGGCCGGGGCGACCCGACGGGCAGCCTGACCGCCCCGCCGAAGTCGGCCACGGTCACCGCGCACGCGCTCACCGCGTTGGCGCTGACCAGCGGCTCCGCCTCACCAGAACGGATCGCGGCAGCCACCGCCATCGACGCCGGCGGTCTGGTGCCAGACCTCGACCCGGTCAACAGCTGGGTGCAGCGGGTACACGAGGTGGACCCGGTCGAGCTGCTCGAAGTGCAGCTGTGCAACGTAACCGCGCCGTTCGTGCTAGTCAGCCGGCTGCGACCGGCGATGGCCGCAGCGACCGCCCGCCGCAAGTACGTGGTGAACGTGTCGGCGATGGAGGGCCAGTTCGCCCGCGGCTACAAGGGGTCAGGGCACCCGCACACCAACATGGCCAAGGCCGCGCTGAACATGCTGACCCGGACCAGCGCCCAGGAAATGCTGGCCGACGGCATCCTCATGACCAGCGTCGATACCGGCTGGATCACCGACGAGCGGCCCCACCCGACGAAGATGCGACTAGCGGACGCCGGCTTCCACGCCCCGCTGGACCTGGTCGACGGCGCGGCCAGGGTGTACGACCCGATCGTCCGCGGCGAACAGGGCGAAGACCTTTACGGCTGCTTCCTAAAGGACTACGCACCCTGCGCCTGGTGATCAGCGCGCCCCCGACGGCCGCCCAGGCTCAGGCCGACACGGTCAGCACCGTCGCCCAAGTTCTGGCCCTGTACTAGACGAACGTCTCGAGGTCAGAGGTCTGGGTTTGGCACCTCAACCTCAGGTCCGCCGGCCAGCGCTTGGGCCGTCGCCCTGAGCTCGGACTGGACTACTTCGGGTTCGCCGAAGAGATCACCCGAGTGAAAGCCCTGGTCAGGCCGTTGCCCGTGAGATCGATGTTCCAGGCAATGAGACAGGCGCCGGTGGCCGAAAGGTGAACCGCAGCTACAAGCGCCGATCTAATCATCAAACGATGACCGACAGGACGGTGGGCGTCGTCAGCAAGAGGTCTTCCGTCCGACAGCGCCGCCGGCCTGACCACTTCGGTGTGAACTCTCGGCGAGCGGGTCTCGTCCGGTCTGATTCGAGGTCAGCGGGCCTGTTCGGGTGCCTCTCGGCTCGGTTCGGCTGGCACGGTTGCTGTACTTCGCTGCTGTACTGCTGGCATGGCCTGGTCGGCCGTCCTGGTCCAGCCGAGGAAGCGGCGGTGCAGCACGCCGGCCGGCGTCCAGGGCATGTCCTCGGTGGCTTGGACGAGGTAGGCGCCGAGGTAGAGGGCCAGCGATACCGGAGCGTCCGCGTACTCCGCCCGCAGCTCCCGTCTGCGCGTCACGCATGGCCACGGAAGTCCACAACCTCCGCAGCTCCAGATCGGCATGACCGGGCCGTGGGTGCTCACCGCACGCCCTCCAGGAAGCGCGCGGTGATCGTCCGGGCCTGCCGGCTGGTCGCCCATTCCACCTGCCAGCACGGGTACGGAGTCAGCCGCGACCACCATGCGCGGCAGCCGGCGCACATGCCGTCCGCTCCTCGCAGATGCACGAGCAGGATCCGTCGCTCGTCCTCGTTGCTCATTGCTCCTCCTTGGCCGGCCAGTGCCTGCGGTTGATCGGGATGCGGTGTCGGTTCCGACAGGGCAGCTCGGCCCCGCACCGGCACAGCCACCGCCACTTGCGCCACGACCATGCCGGCCGGTGTCGCCGTGCCAAGGTCATCGCTACCGCGATCAGGTACTCGTCGTAGGACACTCGTCGCCCCGGTGGCGTCCTGTCCCGCATCACTGGCCCCCTCCGCCGGGCAGCGCCCCATGGCCGACCCCGAGCCACGGGACCGGATCTAGAACGTTCGGTAACTGCGACGCTACGATCACGACCACGGCGGTGGGACTCACCCGCAGTACGAGTGAGCAGCCCACATGTCGGCCGCACCGTTTGTTTCAGGGCGGGAACGTCGACCACCGGTCAACGTAGGGATGACGCATGGCAGGTCGCGGACGATCAGCACCACAGCGCGGCGAGGTGACCGGCTACCTACTCAAGCTGATCCGGGAGTCCATCCCGCTGACGCAGGAGCAACTCGCCGCCGACCTCGGCGTCGACCGTGTCACCGTGCAGAGCTGGGAATCCGGACGCCGGCCCTTCACGGCGGTGCCGCTCGGGCAGTCGATCGCCGTCCGGCGCAGGCTCGGTCGCCTCGGAGCGAACGTGACCCTGCTCGCCGCCCTCGACGACGCCGCCGAGGCAGACTTCATCCTCGCCGCGGTCCTCGACGAGCAGGTGGACCGCTGCGACATCGCCGAACAGCCGCTCGGCTGGTGCGTACTCACCCACCGTCTGACCGATCTGATCCTCTGGGCTGTCCTCGGGCAGACACCAACCTTCGCCAGAGGGCTACCCATCGCACAGACCCGGCGAGGGCCGGTGGCGTCAGGGCCGGCCCTGCCCGCCGACGAGCAACGCACCTTCTTCACCCGACTTCACGTCCTCGCCGAACGCGCAGCCACCGGACGTGACCCGAGCGTTCTGCTGCATCGACAGGCCTGTTTTCTCGCCGGCATGGACCCCACCAGAACGGCGGCAGGATGGCTCTCCCAGACCACCACCCGTGCCCGCAGGACGATCACCTTCCGCACCTGGTCACCGCTGTGGCCTGACGCCCGCTCCGTAGTCACATCCCTGGCCAACCAGGGCGACCCGGAACCTTTACGAGACTTCCTCGCCCGCGCGCATCCGGACGATGCCTGCGAGCGAGCAGCCCTCAACTACTCGGCCTACTGGGTCGGCGAGATCCCGTATCGCCAGCGCGACGACTCCTTCATGCCGGCGCCGCTCGCAGACTGGCACGGCTCGGTTCTCTTCCGGCACCTGGTCCAGCGCCTCGACCCAACGCACCCCTTCGTCGACCTCAACATCCACAACATCTGGGCTCTGCTCGCCGTACGACGCGGCCTCACCCTCGACAACCCCGCCGAAGGCCGCGCGCTCCTCAATCGCAGTACCCGGATCCTGGACAGCGACCGCATCTCTCCACAGTCCCGGCAGGAACTAACCTCTATCGTCTACAGCCTGCGAGCAGACGGAGTCACCGGCACAGGGACGGGCAGATGAACGACGACCACGACGCCGCCGGAGCCATGAGCTTCATCTTCGAGGCCGGCGTACTCAAACGCGCCGCCCGCACCGGCTGGTGGTTCGCCGGCATCAAGCACCCCGAATCCATCGCCGAACACTCGTTCCGAACCGCGCTCATCGGGATGATGCTCGCCGCCATGGAAGGTGCCGACCCAGCCCGGGTATCGATGCTGTGCGTTCTGCACGACACCCAGGAAACCCGGATCACCGACATCCCACACATCGCCAAGCGCTACCTCACCGCCGCACCCAACACCACCGTCACCGCCGACCAGGTCGCCGCCTGCCCACCGGCCGTCGCCGACATCATCAACACCGCCGTCGCGGAGTACGAAGCGGGCGAAACACCAGAGGCCATCGTCGCCCGCGACGCCGACAAGCTGGAATGCCTCGTCCAAGCGGTTGAGTACCGCCACCAGGGCATCGACAACGTTCAGCGCTGGATCGACAGCTCCCGCGCGGCACTCAAGACCACCAGCGCCCACCGCCTCGCCGACGCCGCCCTCAACGGACAACCCCTCGCCTGGCTCACCCCTCCCCCACCACCGGCATAGCCACCAGACACCAGGCACTGACCTACCACCAAGGCCCACCACTCCAAGCGAGTTGACCCCTCGCTTGTAAGTTCTGGGCGCTCCGTCCGGGCCGGTCCGCGTCTGTCTCTGACCTCGGGCGGCAATCCGCGGCTGTCCACCCGCACCCATCCCCGTCTGTCCCCGTTGCTGTCGCCGTTGCTGTCGACAGCACCAGGACAACCGCTCAGGAGCAGAGAAGTCAGAGAAGGCTCTCTTCCTGCCCGGCCTCCGAGACACACAAACTCCTTGGGCAGGAACTCCGGCCGGTGTAGCCATTGTTACCAATCCTTGGTTGCTTCGCCTTCCTGCTCCGGCCGTCCTCCCACGTGACGAACTCGAGACAGCTGCCACTCTGGCGACATCGGGGTCCACTCGATCCCTACCTTACGGTTCTTCCTACCCCTAGTAGCCGGACGTCGGAAAAGGAATCCCAAAGCAAGTACAGCGAGAACCAGCAAGAGCACTGCCGCGTAGACTGACAAGACCGCACTTACTCCACTCTTCGCCCAACTGGTCAATGGACCAAAGATGGGCTCAAGGTAGCGGGGTGAATTCCATTGTGCTATCACGCCGAGAGAATCCCTTATCGCGGGAATTCCCAAGAAAACCGTCGCTACTGACCCAATGCCAGCAATAAGGTAGTTGCGCCGTACGCTCTCCTGAACCCGGCGAGAATCAAGCAACTGTTGGGTCGCACTCAGTCTGTCCAGCAAGCGCTGATACAGTTCCGGCACGCGCAATTGAGCGAGTATAGATGCGATAATGTCGTTCGCGCTTCCATAAACCACTGCATTGCTTCTAAACTCCTCGATTCCTTGCGCAAGCATTTGCTGAGTAGCCATGAGGCGGCGATGCGATCGTGCATCTAATTGAAGTTCATAATCAAGCACATACATTTGCCAATACTGAAGCGCTGCATTCTCTATTATTGCCACCGTGTTGGCAATAGATACAAATGACGGCGATAGCTCACCGCCATCAAAGTCCCAGCTAATCAGAAGGGCATTGCCGCCGGTAAAAAAGCGCGACTCGTCGTCGTGTAATCCCCTATCGCCCTTGACGGCTTCTGTCACTACCGCCTCGCGGAGTTCAGCGTACGGTGGGTGTCTCATCATCAGTCCTGCAAGTTCTCGCGAGTGCCGTCGTATCCAGCGCCTCTTTGAGCCGCAGCAGTCCAAATCGTCAACGAACAGCGATGCGTAGCAGAAGTAGTCTTGCACCTGCTCGCGTTTCAATGACACAAGACCACGGATTCGATCCTGGTAGACAAAGAAGACATCTTCGATACCGAACTGATCATCCTGCCACTCAAACCTTCTGCCAAGCTCACCGTCAGGTTCGGTCGTCAGCCATTCGTCTCCCTTTGGGGTGTATTCGAACAGAGGGCCTGCGCCCACCACCGCTCCATCGAAGGTGCACGAGTCGAATTTCATCTGCTTTCCGCTGGAGGCTTCGATTAGCTCGTCTGTGGTCCTGTTCCGCCCAAGAACGGCGTGGAAGGTGAGCAGTGCAACGCCTGAGCGATGCAAAAGGAGTGTGGGCAGAATCTCGCCATCCCCCAGAAGGCCAGACTCGGCACTGAGGCTTTGCAACTCCAGTCGAATAAAGGGCGACCTTGTTAAATATGTCGGGCTTAGAAGTTGGTCGTCCACTGCGGCTAGCGCCCCAACGACCTTAGTGTGGTCTACGACCTTGTCATCCACTTTGGACGTAATCTCTCGCAACTGCTCTAGCGCCCGTTGGGTCTTCTCCGAAGATTTGACGGTCCGGCCCCGACCAAGGGCGTCAAATCTCAAAATCCGCCGCCTGAACGCATATGCAGCCGCGCGTGGATTCTTGGTTGCCCATGCGCGCCACGTCATTTCCCCTTTGATGACGCTTGAGAGGTTCGAGATTGCTTCCGACAACTGCCGGGCCCTTAGGGCGCTCTGCCATCTGCGACTGATACGCACCTGTCTAGACGGCGGAATCGATGCAGCACGCGCGACGCCCGAATCAAGCAACCGGTCCGCCAGCTCGTAAATGTTTGCACCTGTTGGCAGCGAAAATGCATAGGTATACGCCACACCAGCGCCACCAAATTTGGCGTCGTGCGAGGTGTTCCCTGACCAGAACTTCACAACAACGTCTCCGATCACTGCCGGCAGGTCCAACCAGGAATTAGAAGCTGTTATAGCAGAACCCCGCGACCTTCCATCCCGTCTGCCGTCGACCCGCCCTCCTGGGGAGTGGGCCGCCGCCCGGCCCGCCACGTCAAGCGGGCATTGACGCGCGTTCGGACGCTGGCGGGTCGGGCGGTGGTCTGCTCGGCTTGCCCGGGTCGATGGCAGGCGGGATGGCCTACCGCAACCACCCACGGACCGTGACGCGCCGACGCAGCCCCGACCATCCTGGAGCCGGAGCGCCCCCGCCGGAGGCGCAGTAGCCGCAACCCACGACCACCGCCAGCTCGCCGACGCGGCCGGCGTGCGCTCCCCTACGCCGCGCGGGCTCGTGGCCGCGCGGCCCGGCCGGCTGCCGGCCCAACCCTCGCCGGTCAACGGCCTGTCGTTCTGCGGCGGCCCCTTCGGGCTTCCCGCTGTCCGCGCCAGCCGCCGGGCGTGTTGCGTGGCCGGAGTCGGAGCGCCAGCGGAGCGACGGACACGCGCCCAGGCGGCGGCGCGTGCGGCCCGTTCAGGGCCGCCTTGATAGACGTACAGAAAGTCCTCCCACCCCGGCCGGCAGCCGGGCTGTTCCGTCACGGCATGCTGGTCACATGCACATCCCTTGGCGGACCAGCCTTGACGCGTTCGCAGAGATCATGCGTCGGCACGGCGTCGATCCGGACACTGTGACCGATGTCGAGGCGGCATGGGGTGCGTTCGCTGAGTTCCTACAACTGGACATCGCCGGCATCGACCCAACTCCGGACTCCGACGCAGACGGCTTCATCATTCAGTGGGGCCGACGGTCCTGGAGCGACAACCGCCTGATTCTGACCTTCACTCGGCAACTGGCGATCGCTGATGTCGGTGACCGCGACGATCCCTACTGGCAGCCCGAACTATGGCAGCTCGACTTGGAGATGGCCTTCGACGACGAGGCCGACTTGATCGGCCTCGACAGCTTCGACGTCCACGACACGGGGTTCGAGTTCGCGCCCACCGGACCGCTGCGCGCCGCAGCGCTGGCGGATACCTGGGCGACGGCGCAGCAGCATGCCTCTGTCCGGGCAGCCTGGATCACGGCTCCAGCGAGTAGCGGCCTGTCCTTCGAAAGCGTCTGCTGACGCTCAGAACCGCGAGGTGTGGCGGGCTCGCCAATCAGTGAAGCGGCGTCACGGCGGGTTGACGTGTCGGTACTCGGTGCTACTCTGGCGCTCGTCGGGCACGCCAGCGCGGCCTTCCTGCCGGATCGCTGGACTCGACGTCGGAGATGTCGAGCGGCCTTCCTGCCGCTGATGCGGGCCACGTCCCGCCGGCTCTCGATCGCCCCGGCCACCATGCCGGTTCCCCGAATTCGCTGATCGGCCCAGCACGGCCTTCCTGCCGTCCACGATGGGCCCGGATTCGCACCCTCCACGGGTGGGGGCAGCCTGCGGCAACCCGCCGGATGCCGACATCACAGGCTCCCCACCCGTGCCGGCCTCAATTGCCAAGTCCACGAGCGTGAAAGGACATGACCCATCGGCGGGAGTGGCACGACCACGATTCCGCCCTCCGGCGTCAGCCGCCCTCTCGGCGGTGCCAGGAGACACGACGAACACCACCAGCGGACAGGCGTCCACGGCTGGTGGTGCTTCGTCTCCCGTCCCTGCCACCCCCTGAAGAGGAGACAGCCCTGTCCACCCCGCTCACCATCTACCGCCCCGGTCTCGCCGTCGGCCGTGACGCCCAGGCCCTGCACCGCGCCGCCTCGCCGGAATTCTCCGGCTGGCTGGAACACACCCGCCCCGCCGGCGGCTGTGCTCGCCCGATCCGCCTCACCGGCACCATCGCCGCCATCGACGCCGATACCGGCCGCATCACCAGCCGGCTGCACACCGACGAGCTGCCCGACCGGACGCTCTACAAGGCGTGCGGCAACCGCCGCGAATCCGTGTGCCCGGACTGCGCCTGGGTCTACCAGGGCGACGCCTACCAAGTCGTCTGTCGCGGCCTGACCGGCGGCAAGGGCGTCCCCGCATCGGTCGGCCGGCACCCGGTCGTCTTCGCCACCTTCACCGCCCCGTCCTTCGGCCCGGTCCACCACCGGCACGTCCCCCGCCACACCTGCCGCAACCGGCAGCGCTGCGGCTGCCGACCCGCGCCCTGCCGCGCCCGCAGCAACGCCGGCACCTGCCCACACGGGCAGCCTGCGGCGTGCTTCGCCCGCCACGACGCCGACGATCCGCGGCTCGGCCGCCCGTTGTGCCTGGACTGCTACGACCACGCCCACCAGGTCGTCTGGAACTACTTCTCCGGCGAGCTGTGGCGGCGCACCAAACAGGCCATCGAACGTCACCTCGCCGCCCTCTGCCGCAAGCGCGGCATCCCCCTCGTTCGGGTCGTCACCGCCTCCGGCAAGGTGCGCTGGGTGCCGCCCGTGCGGGTGTCGCACGGCAAGGTCGCCGAGATGCAACGCCGGGCAGCCGTGCACTTCCACGTCCTGCTGCGCCTCGACGGCGTCGACCCCGACGACCCGGACGTCCTCGTGCCGCCACCGGCCGGCATCACCGTCGACGACCTGGAGGCCGCCGTCCACGCCGCCGCCCGACAGATCACCGTCACCACACCTCCGCACCCCGACTGCCCGCAGGGCTGGCTGATCGCCTGGGGCGAGCAGGTCGACGTCCGTCGCATCAACAGCGCCGACGGTGAGCTGACCGACGGCAAGGTGGCCGCCTACCTCGCCAAGTACGCCACCAAGGCCACCGAAGCCACCGGCCACTCCTCCAACCGCCTCACCCCGGCCACGATCGACGACTACGCCGACCCCGAAGGCGAGCACACCGCCCGCCTCATCGACGCCTGCTGGCACCTCGGCCGCCCCACCCCCACCGACACCGCCAATGGCGCCGCAACCGACGACGACCGTCAAGACAGCCTTGACACCACACCGCGCCCCTACGCCGGGCTGCGCCGGTGGGCGCACATGCTCGGCTTCGGCGGCCACTTCCTCACCAAAGCCCGCCGCTACTCCGTCACCTTCCGCCTGCTCCGCGACACCCGCGCCACCTACCGCCGCAGCGAGGACCAGGAGCCCGCCGACTCGGTGACCGTCGGCACCCTCACCTTTGTCGGGGTCGGCTGGCTCAGCGAAGGCGACGCTCTGCTCGCCAACACCGCCGCCCGACAGCGACGCGAAACCAGACGCATCGGCCGGGAAGAACTCGCCCACGAAGCCTGGCTCACCGGAGCCGCCGCATGACCCAGGACCTCCGCCCCCGCTGGTACTCCCCGGCAGAGGTCGCCGTGCTGCTCGGCTTCGGCATCTCCAAGGTCAAGATGAAGATCGCCACCGGCGAGCTGCGCTCCATCAAGGACGGCAAGTACCGCCGCATCCTCCCCGAATGGGTCGACGACTACATCCGCGAACAAGTCGAACGCCAGGAGGCCGCCTGATGCCCGCCCGCGCACGAGCCAACGGCGAAGGCTCCATCTTCCCCTACCGCAACGGCTACGCCGCCTACGTCTGGGTCACCAAACCCGACGGCAAACGCACCCGCAAGTACGTCTACGGAAAGACCCGTGAGACTGTCCACGACAA
Organism: Micromonospora mangrovicola; assembly: GCF_047200535.1. Lineage (NCBI taxonomy): Bacteria > Bacillati > Actinomycetota > Actinomycetes > Micromonosporales > Micromonosporaceae > Micromonospora > Micromonospora mangrovicola. Next base: position 14,232 of record NZ_JBJZOG010000112.1, read on the forward strand.
GTGGATCAAGCTGCACGGGCAGGCCAAGGCCGGGCCGGTCGCGACCAGCGTCCCCACGGTCGGCAGCTTCCTCACCTGGTGGCTGACCGAGATCATCCAACCGAACCGGGCACCGCTGACCTACGCCACCTACGAGACGTTCGTCCGCCGCTACATCTCGCCCGGCCTCGGAGTCAAGCGGCTCGACCGGCTCCAGTCCCGCGACGTGCAGACCTGGATCAACCAGGTGGCCCGCACCTGTCAGTGCTGCGCCCAGGGCAAGGATGCCGCCCGGCCGAAGCACAAGCGGCGCTGCTGCGCGGTCGGCCGCTGCTGCCAGGCAATCCCGTCGACGCGCACGGTCAGCGACATCCGGGCCGCACTACGGGCCGCCCTCACCCACGCCCAGGCCGAAGACCTCATCACCAAGAACCCCGCCATACCGGTCACCCTGGCCACCGTCCGTCGGCGGCGGGGCAAGTCCTGGTCGAGCGACGAGGCGCGGAGGTTCCTCGAAGCTGCCCGTGCCGACGAGGACCCGCTCTACGCCGCCTACGCCCTGGTCCTCGTCACCGGTCTGCGCAAGGGCGAGGCTCTCGGCCTGACGTGGGAGGACGTCGACCTCGACACCGGAGAGCTGACCATCGGCCGCCAACTGCAACGCGTGCGCGGTCAACTCCTGCACCGCGACACCAAGACCCAGGCATCAGACGCCACCCTCCCCCTGCCCGACATCTGCCTGACCGCCCTCAAACTCAGACAGCAACAGCGCGACGAGACACGAGCAACCGCCGGAAAGGCATGGCACGAAAACGACCTCGTATTCGCCACCCGCTATGGCACACCGATCGAGCCGCGCAACTTCCAACGCTCCTGGCAGACGAGATGCGACAAGGCAGGAGTCAAGCCGATCACCGTCCACGACGCCCGCCGCACCTGCGCCACGCTGCTCGCCGACCTCGACGTCCACCCGAGGGTCGCCATGCAGGTGCTCCGGCACGCCCGCTTCTCCGTGACGATGGAGATCTACACACAGGTATCGACGAAGGCGACCAGAGACGCACTCAAACGCCTCGGCGAATCCCTCGCGCAATGACGGGCTGCTGTACTTCGCTGCTGTACGCAAGCAGGAAGGCCACCTCCCGAAGCCGGGAAGTGGCCTTTGACCTGCGTGGGCGATACTGGGATCGAACCAGTGACCTCTTCGGTGTGAACGAAGCGCTCTCCCGCTGAGCTAATCGCCCTCAGCCCCGATGACTCTACCTGATCGAGACCCCGGACCAAAAACCCGGGGTCAGTGCGTCGCGAGGTAGTGCAGGAGGCGGGCGACGACGTCGATGCCGAGGCTGTACTTGAGCGACAGCCAGACCACCACGGACACGAAGACCAGCCCGACGATGCCCAACAGGAAGCGCACCCCCAGTGACTGACTTGTCACCCAGCGCGTCCAGGCCTGGACGTTGTGGCGGGTGAAGGCGAGCAGCCGGCGGGCCCAGTGGAACTCGACGGCCCAGACGCCGAGGCCGGCGATGACCAGCAGCCAGCCGGGGCCGGGCAGCGGGATCAGGGCGATACCGACGGTGACGACGATCGCGCCGAGGGCGCCGATGAAGATCTTGAGCGCCACCCGGCCGGTGGGGTTGGCCCGGATCAGGTCGAGCGTGGTGTGCAGGCGGTCCCGCCAACCGCTGCGGCGTCGCTCCATGAGAGCGCCCCGCGGACCGCGTTCGACTGGCACCTCGTACCCCCGCCTTTCGGCTGTTCGGGCCGCTCCTTTCGGGGGGTCGGCCATGGTCGCGATGGGTTCCTCAGTGGAGCCGAGGACCATTTCCACCCCCAGTGTCGCCCGGGACCGTCACCCCCGCTGACGACTGGACGTTACCGGAGTAAGTCGACGACTGAACCACCCGTTGCCGGGCGGGATCACGGACTGGGCGAACCGGAAATCCTACAAGAATTTTCACGTTCTCGGAGGCGTTCCGACCCCCTTCCCACCACTGGGTGAAGTCAGCGTATGGCGGAGCGTATCCAGGAGTAGCGCCTGAGTATGGGAAAAGCGGGACACGCGCGTTCCGCAGCGGTGCCGGGGGGAGAACGTCCATGAGTGTCATCCGACCGACGACCGTAGAGGTCGAGACGTCGCTAAGGCTCGTCGCGCCTGACGCCACCGCATTGCCGGTGCGTGCCAGTCTGCGTTACGACCCTGCTGACCCGTATGCGGTCCATGTCCTGTTCCACGCCGAATCCGCTGGCGGCGAGGCGGTGAGCTGGTCGTTCGCCCGCGAACTGCTGGTCACCGGGCTCGACGAGCCGGCCGGCATCGGCGACGTCCGGGTGTGGCCCTGGGCCACCCCACGCGGCGACTTCGTCGCGCTCGCGCTGTCGTCCCCGGACGGCAACGCCCTCTTCGAGGTCCCGCGCAGCGTCCTCGTGCGCTTCCTGCGCCGGACCTACGTCGTCGTCCCGCGCGGCCGCGAGGCCGAGCACCTGGACGTCGACACGGCGGTGAACCGGCTGCTCGCCGGCCGCTGACGACGCACCCGGGGGCCGCGCGGATCTGCCGAGTCCGCGCGGCCCCGGGTTGTCCGGAGCAGGGGTACGCGCTCAGCCGTGCGTCGTGATCCCACCGTCGACCGGGATGACCGCCCCGGTCAGATACGCCCCGGCCCGCGACGAGAGATAGATCGCGGTGCCCGCCATGTCCTCGGGACGGCCGATCCGGCCCAGCGGCACCTGCTGCTCGATCGCCGCCCGGGACGCCGGGTCGTCCAGCGCGAAGGCCATCATCTTGCTCTCGAACGGCCCGGGCGCGATCGCGTTGACGGTGATCTGCTCCCCGGCGAGCTGGTGGGCGAGACTGCGGGTGAGCATGTGCACGGCCGCCTTGGTCGCCGAGTACGCGTACACCTCCATCCACGGCACGCGGAGCCCGTCGATCGACCCGATGTTGATCACGCGGGCGGGGTCGTCGGCCGTGGCTGCCGCGCGCAGCGCCGGCAGCAGCGCGGTGGTGAGCCGGAAGACGGCCTTGACGTTGACCGCCCAGAGCTTGTCGAAGGCGCTCTCCGGGTACGACTCCAGCGGCGCCCCCCAGGTGGCGCCGGCGTTGTTCACCAGCACGTCGAGCCGGTCGCCGGTGCGCTCCCGCACGGCTGCGGCCAGCCCCAGCGCGCCCTCGTCGTGGCCGAGGTCGGCGGGCACGGCCACGCACGAGCCCTCGGCGGCCAGTTCCTCGGCCACCCTCTCGCAGACGTCAGCCTTCCGCGAGGAGATGATGACCTTCGCGCCGGCCCGCACGAAGCCCCGGGCGATCATCAGCCCGATCCCTCGTGAGCCACCGGTGACCAGCACCGTCTTGCCTTCGACCGAGAACAGATCCGTCATGCCCATCCCATCGCGTGTCGGCGGTGGTCGCGGGCCGGCCCGGCGACCCTGGCGCTACCGCCCGGTAACCTAGCCGTCCCGACTCGGGGGCGACAAGACCCGCCCCGAGCGGCGGAAATGCCGAGATGCAGGATGCAGCGGCGGCGGTTACCGTCGGGACGATGGTCACTACCGGACAGCTTCCCCCGGCCGGCCGTACCGACCTGCCTCCCCTGCGACCCGCCGTCGACGACATCAGCACCGGCTCCCTCGGTGAGCTCGCGCCCGGGCCAGGCTGGCCGCGTCCGGTGCTGCTCGACGCCGAGCTGCTGATCCTGGTCACCGGCGGTCACGGCACCGCCGAGCTGGATTTCCGGCCGCTGCCCTGCCGGCCCGGCGCCCTGCTGCGGGCCCGCCCCGGCCAGGTGCTGCGCTGCCTCGGCGCGCAGCTGGACGCGACGGTGGTGCGCTGGGGTGCCGGGGCGCTGCGCGGGCTGGACGTCGACCCGGACGCGGTGCCGACCTACCGGCAGCTCGCCGGGGAGGACGAGGACGCGGTGATCAGCGAGGTGACCCAGCTGGCGGTGGACGCCGACCGGCACGCCGGGGTGCCCGCCGCGGCGGCGCTGCTCCGCCACCAGCTCGCCGTGCTGCTGCTGCGGCTGAGCCTGCTTCCCGACCGCGGGGAGCAGCCGGTCCCCAGGGCGGAGTCGGAGACCTTCCGCCGACTCTGCCGGGAGGTGGAGCGCGACTACCGGCACACCCGCCGGGTGGAGGACTACGCCGCCCGGCTCGGCTGCTCGGTGCGCACGCTCACCCGCGCCTGCCTGGCGGTGACCGGGCGCAGCGCGAAGCAGGTGATCGACGAGCGGGTGGCGTTGCAGGCCAGCCGGCTGCTCGCCGCCACCGACGAGCCGATCGCCCGGATCGGCCGTCGGCTCGGCTTTCCGGAGCCGACCAACTTCGGCCGCTTCTTCACCCGCGAGGTGGGGGTCAGCCCGGGTGCCTTCCGGGCCGCCCGGGAACGACCGGTCCCGGTCCGCCTGGTGCGTCCGCGCCCGCCCGCCGACGCCTCCGCCGGCCCGACCATGGCGTGATGGCGGGGCGCAGACCTCGACGCAAGGCGGCCACCCGGTCCGGGCCGCGCCCCCGCTGACGCACGGGGGTTGGCCGCGCGCGGTGCGGACCCGACGACCGGGCATCCCCGGCACTGTCCAGTGCGGATCCGACCGGTTTCGTACACGTCGGTTTCGGGCATGTTCGATGCCGCAGAGGCAGGGGAGAGAGCAAGGGAGGAACCCCGCAATGGGCATCCAGTTCCGTAAGCGCAAGAAGTTCGGTCCGCTGATCTTCCACTTCACCGAGAACGGCTTCTCCTCGTGGAGCATCAAGCTCGGCCGGTGGTCGTGGAACTCCAACACCCGCGCCCACCGCGTGGATCTGCCGGGGCCGCTCTCCTGGAAGCAGGACAAGTCCCGGGCGTGACGTCCCGACGTCGAGCGGGGTGGGGGGGGGGGGGGGGGGGCACCCC
>NZ_JBJZOG010000113.1:0-18857 GCF_047200535.1 Micromonospora mangrovicola
TCGGGGCTCCTGTCGGCCATGCCCGCAGGCTACCCCCTGGTAGGGATGGGAGTCACCAGCACGCCGCCGGCGGTGCTGCCGGGCGCTGGGGCTGCTGGTGCTGGTGGGGCAGTTGAGCGCGGGCTGGAAGTGGTCCACGAAGTTGTTTGTCGGGCACGGCCTGGGCAACGACGAGCCTCGCCGCTGCGAACGTCGCGGCAACGCCGCTGCCCCTGACGAGGCACGTCGTGCGATCCGGACGCCAAGCAGGGGCGGCTGAGCCGCCGCCGCAGCAGCGCAGCCCCGATGTCTAGCGCCAGACGGCTGGCGTTTGGCCGACGAGCCCGTACGGCCCTAGCCCTGACCGTGTTCGTGCCGGCGTTCGGCCTCGGATTTCACGGTGGCCAGCGCGTCGGCGACCGTCGCCTCCCATCGCCGCGCGACCACCGCCGCCCACCCGGCGCCGAGCGCCCAGCCGTCGGTGCCCATCTCGCCGATGTACTCCAGTCGGGTGTAACCGCCGTGGTCGGTGAGGGAGAAGCGTTCCCGAACGTACGGCACGGGGCCGCGCACGAGACGGAAGTCGACGGTGTCGGGGCGGGTGAGGGTAACCGTCTCGACCGTCTGGGTGACCAGGCCACGGCCGACGGGCGTGCGGTGGGCGGCCAGGACCATTCCCTCTCCGCGTTCCAGCACCTGGATCTTCTCCCGTTGGGCCCTCGTGGGCCGGCCGAGGTAGGGCTGGGCGATCACGTCGAAGACCAGCTCGCGGGGCGCGGCGATGTCGAGTACCTGCGGCCCGAGGGCGCGTGTGCGCCAGCCGATGCCCAGCTCGAGGGTGAGCTGGCCGGAGACCAGCGCCCGGTACCCGATCACGCCCGCGGCCGCGGTGACGGCCGCGATGGTCCAGCCGAGCCGTGCTGCCATGATCGCCTCCGATCTCCTGTCCGGCGCCGGGGAGTCAACGTTTCGCTGTCAACGCGGTTTCACGGCTGTCAGCAGGGCGTAGCCGAGGACACGATCGGCGATGGCGGCGCGGGCGGCGGCCAGCACCGCCGGGACGCGGTCGAAGTCCACGCCGAGCGCCTCGGCCCGCGCTCGTGCGGTCATCCGCACGAGGGCCAGGCGGGCCTCGATCTGATCGATCATGGCCACGATCGCGTCGTCGCAGCGTTCGGTATGGGTGACGGTCAGCCCCGCCCCGCTCAGCAGGGCGGCGTACCCGTCGAGAGGGCGGGCGTCGGCGACACAGGCGACCCACGCCCGCAGCCCGGCCAGCTCGGTCGGGAGCCGCTCGGCATTGACGGTGACGTCGGTGATGCCGACCCGGCCGCCCGAGCGCAGCACCCGGGCAAGCTCGGCGGCGGCAGTGGGCTTGTCAGGGAAGGTGCAGAAGGCGCACTCGCACACCACCGCGTCGACCGACTGCGCGTCGACGGGTAGCCGCTCGGCGTCGCCCGTCTCGAACCGGATGCGGTCGGCGAGGCCGCCGGCCTGTGCCGCGTCGGTGGCGCGGGCGACGTTGGCGTCGGACAGGTCCACGCCGGTGACGTCGACGGCGTACTCGGTGGCGAGCGTCAGAGCGGTGCTCCCCCGGCCACTGGCCACATCGAGGACGATCTCCCCGGCGCGCAGGTCCAGCCGGTCGGCGAGCCGGCGGGTGAGGGCGAGGCCGCCGGGGTGGTAGGAGTCGCCGAGCAGCAGGGCCACCACGTCCGAGCCGTAGGTGGCGGCGCAGTCCAGAGCCGCGGCGGTCTGAGCGAGGCGGTCGCGCGTGGTGTCGGTGCCCATGAACGCCGACGCCGACCACAGCTTCTCCAGCGCCTCCCGTATGGCGTAGTCCGGCACGACCCGGTTGGACACGTAGTCGAGGTAGTCCTCGACGTTGAGCAACCTGGGGATCGGTACCACGGCGAAGTCCGGGGTGCCGGGGTCACCTTCGGTGAGCAGGTAGGTGACCGAGCGGCAGGTCGGGAAGCAGCACGGCACCGGGAAGAAGTCCTTGGGTTGGAACCAGTCGGGCAACTGCTGCGCGATGAGGTGGATGATGTCGGAGTTGGTCAGCCGGGCCAGCGGGTCGAAGGCGACGTGCCGGCCGGAGTGGGTGACCGGCTGGAACGAGATGCTGCGCACCGCCGGATGGGCCAGGCCGTGGCGGATGATGGCACCGAGTTCATGTTCGTTGAGGCCGCGCTCGACCGCAGCCACGAGAGTGACGGTCAGCCCGACGTCGGCGCAGTTGTCCAGGGCCTGCTGCTTGATGGCGCGCAGGTCCCGGCCGCGGATCTCCCGGTGGGTACGCTCGTCGAGCCCGTCGAACTGCAGGTAGATGTTGACCGGCCGGCCGGGCCGGTTGCGTTCCCCCAGCGCGGCCACGAACCTCCGGTCGGAGGCGAGTCGGATGCCGTTGGTGTTGAGGTTGACCGCCTTGATCGGGCGGGCCTGGGCGGCGTCGATGAAGTCGAGGATCTGCTTGTGGATCGTGGGCTCGCCGCCGGAGAACATCACCACCTCGGCCTCGCCTTCGCTTTCCACGAAGACATCGAGCATCCGCTCGCACTGCTGCAGGCTGATCGAGTAGCCGTCGGGCTGGTGGCCGGAGTCAGCGAAACAGCTCGGGCAATCCAGGTTGCAGCCGGTATTGACCTCGATGATGCCCAGGCAGGCGTGCTGCTTGTGCTCCGGACACAGGCCGCAGTCCGACGGGCAGCCGTCAACCATTTCGGTCTGGAACGTCAGCGGGATCGTGCCGGGCTTGTTGAACCGGGCACCGTCGAGGTACATCTGCGCGTCGCCATACACCAGCGCCTCGAACGGACCGTGCTCCGGGCAGCGCTTACGCAGGTAAACCTTGTCGTCGCGGATGTTGACCTGAGCATCGACGACGATCTTGCACACCGGGCAGATCGACTTGGTGTACTCAACGAACACCTCCTCCCGGTCCCGCTTCACCGCCGATGACACGGAAGGAACGGGGACGCGTTCAACAGCGGCCATGACTGCTCCTCGCGGCGTGCCTGCCATTGTCGCCAGCCCACTCTGCCTCTTTGCCGGCCCGTCAACCGGTCACACTGCCATGCCGCGACAGCCGTACGTGCCAAACCAAGCGGACTCACACCGATGAACAGCGAAGAGCAGCCCGCGCGGCGCGGATGCCAATCACCCTGCAGATGCCGAACCACGTCTGAGGGAAACCGGCAAACCGCCTGACCACCGGTCCACGCCTGGCACGGCGATCAGCGCGGTGGCCACCAGAACGAGGTAGACCAGCGCCTCGATGAACCAGAACTGCGCCCTCCGGCTGCTGGTGATGATCGTGGCCGCGCTCGGCGCGTCGGGGATCGGGCAGGTGTTCGACGGGGCACTACTGATCGTCATCTTCGCCACCTCCAGGCATCGGCGACCCGGCGCACGGTCGGGTCGGCGTCGCTGGCGTATCGGTGAAGGATCTCGGAAGCGTCGTCGGGCACGAGGCGGCGTGCCGCAACGGCGACGCGCTGGCGGACCACCGGGTCCGGGTCGTTCGCCAACCCGACCACGAGCGACGCCCAGCGCGATCGCACGCTATCGGTGCTGACAGGTCCGCTGATGGTGGCGGCGCGCACCGCTGGCTCGTCGTCTTGCGCCAGCGTCGTGAGCTGCGGCGGTATGCGCGGATCCGAGTCCACCGCCTTCGCGAGCGCCCGAGCGGCCTGGGCTCGCAGCAGCGGGTCATCGTCGCCGGCGATCAGCAGCAACGCGTCGACCGCCGCCGTCCCGCCGACTGAGCCAAGGGCTTCGGGCGCGTTCTCGCGGACGTGCCGGTCTGGGTCGTGTCGCAGCCGCAGCAACGTCGGGGTTGCCTCGACCTTGCGGAGCTGGCCGAGTGCGTACGCGACCATGGACCGTACCTGCGGGTCGGGGTCCGCGGCGAGGGCGGCGAGTGGCGCAACCGCGTCGGCCCGGGCGGTGTAGCCGAGCCTGCTGACCGCCGACATGCGCACCTGATCGTCGAGGTCACGCAGCGCCATGACGAGCACCTGGAATGCTCGGTCATCGCCAGCAGGGTTGGGAATCGAGCCGATCGCCACGGACCTGACCTGCGGGTCGGCGTCGGCCGCGGCTGCGGCCAGCAGTTCGACATCCTGCGCTTCGACCACGAATCCGAGCGCCCACAGGCCTGCCCGGCGTAGTTCTGGGGTGCCATCAGTGGCCAGTTCCAGCACCGTGGGACGCGCGGCTGTCTTGTTCGTGTGCAACAGGTCGATGATGTCGCCGGTCAAGCTGTCCTGGTCGTCACCGAGATCGCGGGCCGATGCGCGCAGGAGCGCCGGAAGCGCAGCCTGACCCTGGATGCCGGCCAGAATGCCGGCGATGAGGTCCCGACCGTAGCAGTTCTGCTCGTCGAGGAACCGGTCGAGCGCCTCGTGTAACCGGGGCACCAAGGTGCTGTCCCCGCACGCCGCCAAAGCGGTGAGGATCGGCGCGATGTCGTCGTAGTCGTCCTCAAGCTCCGTGGCATGCCGGACCACGGCCTCCAACGCTCCAGCACTGTCGATCATTTGCGTCACCATGCCACACGCTGCCGTCTATCCCAGCGCATGCTCCCCGGGACGGCGCTGAACGCTGCGATCGAGGCCGCCGTCTGCGCCGATGCGCACCCTCTAAACTGTCCTAGGACATCGACGTCAGGGAGGCCAGGGCCTCGCCCCACTGGCACCCTCGATCACGAGCAGCAACCAGTCGAGTCACCGTACGGACCATGCTTTGCCACTCCCAATTCTCCCACCACCTCAGCGTGAGCCCACCGCCGGGTAACCAACCCTCCGGCAAACCGGGGGAACCTCACTTCCAAGCCGTGTTAGCCGTCACCTTCGGTGACGGCTAACAAACCTGCTGCGGTACCGGCGCTGGAGTGTCGACGATCTGGCGGTTCAGGTGACCCCGATGTTCAGGTAGAAGTGGCCGAGCTTGAGCGAAAGCGAGGCGCCTCCGAAGTGGTGAATGAGCATGGCCAACAGGATGACGATCAAGATGCAGACGACGAGCCAGATCAGGAACCACACGAACCCTGGGATCCCGTAGCGACCGACGCGAGCCATCAGGCTCGCCCCCTCGCGGTTGGCGCTGCGGCACGCACCGCCACGCATGGGCGTGTCGGCTCTCGGCAACTGCGCCCGACGCTAGCGGACGTCTTCATACAGCCTCCTTCATTGAGGTGTCCGCGAAATTCCCTACCGGGGCGCGCGTCAAACCGGGACGGAAAAGCTCGCTTCAGGATGCCGCCGGGGCCGGGGCCGCGTCGGTGCTGTCGGTGAACGGCACGTTCAAGCGTGCCCCGGTCTACGGGTCCAGTGCCGAGGAGGTCAACGCCAAGCTCACCGAGATCAAGGCACGCTCCAACCGCGGGTTGCCGGCCGAGGCCACCGGCTGGACGGTCAAGGCGTACGCGGTCTACTGGCTCGATCAGGTGGCCACTTCGAAGGTCAGGCCGTCGACCCTCGCTCCCTACCGAGCCTGGTAGGCCGCTACATCCTCCTCCGGCGTGGCGAACTCCTCGGTCTGCGATGGTCGGACATCGACGCGCGCGCCGGGCAGCTGCAGGTATGGCGGACCCTGCAACGGGCGCGGGGCGAGGGCATCGCTTCTGCGGCCGACACCGCCGGGCAATGGCGCGAGAAGGAACGCGGAGCGCCCCCAGTGGCGCACCGGCGAGCCCAGCGCCCGGAGCAGCAGCCAGGTGCAATCGGCGCAGAATGACAACACCCTGGGATCGAACCCCGCCGGACCATACGTGGCAGAATCCGGGCCGGGCAGCGTCGCCGCCCCGCAAGGACATTGTCGACCGGGCCGCCGCGAACCACATTCCAACAGCTCACGGCCCTGCGTGGCCGTCTCGCCTGTTCAGCTTCGCACCGGCGATCACCGATGACGGGAGCCCATGCGATCGCGCTCGGGTCCCGGTCAGGAGGCCAGCCCGGTCGCCGATGCGACCGGCGCGTCGGCGGGTGGCAGCTGGTGGAAATCGAACGAGCTGGCGACGATCTGGTTGTCCCGGACCAGGACGAAGGCCGGGTAGCCGGTCAGGGTGAACGCCTCCCCCACCGGTCCGCCGACGTCCTCGGCCAGCACTGTCCCGGCGGGTCGTAGTTCGCTGACCAGTTCGGCCGAGATGGCCGGGTCACCGACGACCACGGCGAGGACGGTCCAGCCGGCGGCGGCGTACCGGGGGGCACCGGCCAGGAAGTCCGGCTTGCGTTCCCGGCAGGCCGGGCAGGTCACGGAGAAGAAGACGATCAGGGCTGCGCCCCGACCGAGTCCCGGGACACGGGCTCGCCGTCGACGGTGGTGGTGGCGAACTCCCCCACGGTGGACCCGACGGGGCGGACCAGGTCCCGCTCTGCCGGCTCGTGCAGCGGCCGGTTGAGCAGTTCGGTGTGCTGGCGCAGCCGTCGGATCATGCCGAAGGAGAGCAGCAGGTTGAACAGGCACAGCGCCGCGACTACGACCAGTGCGGTCACCAGGTACGTCATGGTTCCTCCCCGTGGGTCGATCCGGCCGCCGGCCGGTCGTCCGGTTCCATGGTGGTCATTGTTCGGTGAGCAGGGCGGCGGTCGGGAGCCGTCGGATGAGGATCGCCGGGACCAGGGCGGCGAGCACGGTCAGCAGCAGCGCCCCGGCGGTCACGGCCAGCGCCAGGACCGCCAGCCGGCCGTCGAGGTGGCCCACCAGCAGGGCCACCGATCCGAGGCCCGCCACGGTCCCGAGGACGCAACCGAGCACCCCGACGCCGAGGGCTTCGTAGACGAGCAGCCGGTTGAGTGCGGAGTCCGGCCATCCGACGGCCCGGAGGGTGGCGAACTCGGCTGACCGTTCCCGCACGTTGAGGTAGAGCACGTCGACCACGCTGAGCAGCCCGAACAGCAGCACCCCACCGACCGCGACCAGGTCCACTCCGCGTACCTGCACCGACACGGCCTGGCCCAGCAGGGAGCCCACCATGCCATCGTGGAACGCCCAGAGCGAGGCGGCGATCAAGGTGACCGCGCCGACACCGGCGGCAAGGCTGACCGCTCCGGCGAGGGTGCGGGCGGGCGCCCGTACCAGGTTGGCCACGGCGAGTCCGGCGAAGGTCCGCCGTGGGGCGGACCGTCGGGCCGGCGCGGGGGCTGCCTGGAGCGCCTCGGCTGATCGGGTGCGAGCGGCCTGGATCGCCGGTAGCACGCCGGCCACCGCGGTGAGTAGCACCGCGATCGGTATGCACAGTAGGACGACGGTGCCGGAGACCTGGACGCCGGCCAGGTGGCCGAGTGGCCCGGACAGGCCGGCGCCGAGCAGGCCCGCGGCGAGGCCGAGGGTGGTGGTTTCGGTGAGGACCAGCTGGCTCAGTCGCCAGCCGGGCCAGCCGACGCAGGCCAGTATGGCCAGTTCGCGGCGGCGGGCGCGGACGGCGGTGGACACCGCGTTGCCGACCAGCAGGGCGCAGACCGCCAGTAGCAGTCCGAGCAGCATGATGTTCTTGCGGTCGACGGCCGTGACGATCTCGGCGGCCACGCCCTTGCGGGTGCGGGCCTCGGCCACGGTCAGGTCGGGACGGCCGAGATGGTTGGCGGGCAGCAGCACGGGGCTGCGTACGGTGGAGCCGCCGAGCACGATCTCGACGGTCAGTCCGGTCTGGTGGACGATCTCGTCGGCCACGAGCCGGACGCGTTCCCGGGCCACCTCGTCGAACCGGTCGATGCCCGCCACCCGGACTCGGACGGAGCTCAGCGGTGTGTCCGCCGCCGGTGACCCGACGCTCTTGTACAGGTCGTGGGTGGCGGTCAGGGTGGTCAGCAGGTGGGGTGGGCGGGGCGGGTAGCCCAGCGGGTCGTCGCCGGGTAGTAGTGGACGGTCGGCGAGCAGTTGCCGGGTACGGGGGTCGCCGCCCACCGGCGCGGCCGGGCGATACAGGTCGAGGGCCTGCTGGGCGGCGCCGCCGGCGGTGGGGAGGGCGTCGGGTGCGAAGCTGCCCACGGGGGTGATCGACCACTCCTCGCTCTGCCCGTTCAGGATGATCGGCTCTCCGGTGCCGACGCCGCCGGTGCTGAACCAGGCGTCCCGCCACAGGTCGTCGATGGCCTGGTCGGTGGAGCCGGGTTCACCGGCCCGGGGCAGTATCCGGCCGGTGCCGTCGGGTTGTGGTGTGTAGGCCGGTGGTGCGGGCCGCAGCAGGGTCTGTACGCCGGACAGGGGGGTGTTGCCGGCCAGGGCTGTGTCGAGTCGGGCGCGGTAGAGCCGTCCCAGGTCGTATGCGGCCGCCTGTGGGGGTGTCCTCGTCGAGTCGCGCAGCAGTGGCCACAGCGCTTCTGTTGTGGAGCCGGGCACCCGCCGGGCGGTCTGGCCCGTGAGTCGGGACACGGCGAGGTTCATCTGCTCGTCGACCGCGAGGTCCGTGGCGGCGAGTACCGGAAGTGCCCGGCCTGCCGGGCCGACCGGTGTGAACGGGGACGTCGATGTGCTCCTGGCCGCGGGGCCGATGGTGTCGGAGCCGGTCAGGTAGCGGCCCTGGCGTACCGCCCGATTCAGGCCGGACAGACGTGCCTCGGCCGCGGGGTCGATCCCGGCCACGAGCATCGGTACGACCGCGGGTAGCCGGAGCTCCAGTCGGGCGGTGGCGGGTATGGCGGCGGCGGGGCGGCCGAGTGTGATCACGGACGCCAACCGGAAGGTGCCGTCGGGGAGCAGCTGGTATGCCTGCAGCGCGCTGATCTTGCTCCGGCGGGTGCCCGGTTCGAAGCTGCCCACGGCGGTCGCACACACCTGCAGGCGCCGCCCGTCGGGCTGCACCTCCAGGGCGCCTCCCCCACCGGTGCCCGGGCACTCGGCGGCGGAGGTGGTCTGGTCGATGCGGGTGCCGTCGGTGTAGACGAACATGCGCTGGTCGCCGCTGATCTGGGACAGTGGCAGCAGGGGGCGGCGGGACACGTACACGTAGGTGGGGGCGGCGGCGAGCGTGCTCAGCCCACGATCTGCGCTGATCCGGGGGGCGACCTCGATGACCTGCCGCTCAGCTGTCCGGTCGACCTGGTCGGTCACGTCGACCCGCAGGTCGGGACGGATGTCGGCGAGCCCGAGGACCGCCAACGGGGCGGCCACCCCGACCCCGGGGATGCGCTCGATCCGCCGCCACTGGTCCAGAGTGATACCGCCGTAGGCTGCGGTGGGCCGGTCCTGGTGCAGCAGACCGCCGGCGGGCCCCGACGGGTGGACCAGGATGTCGTACGACGGCCGGAACTGACCGTCGATGGAGCCGCGGGCGACCAGCCGCGAGGTGGCTGCGACACCGGTGAGCGCGGTGAACCCGGTGGTCGCGACCAGCACGGCGGCGAACACCGCCAGGCTCCGGCCGCGGGTGTGCCGTAGCTGTGACCAGACCATCCGCAACATGGGTGGGAGCTTCTCCGCTCGGGCAGTACGGGCCGTCCCGGCCGACCTACGGTCGGCCGGAACGGTGTCGTGATCGCTATCGCGCGTCAGGTCAGCAGTGCGTGGCGGTGGTGCGGCAGTAGCCGCAGGTCGTACCGGTGCTGTCGCAGCCCTTGCAGCAGTCCCGGACCCGGACGTAACCGCTGGTGCAGCTGCAGTACTCCGTCCAGCAGCTGCAGGCGGTGCTGGCCGCCTGTGCCGTCAGCTTCGGAACGAATATATCGAGCTGTCGATGAGCGTTGTACGAATTAGTGACGCTGTCGGTTCCCGATCGCCTCACCCCCGTTTCCGCGCCGATGGGTCGGCGCTAGACAATCCGCCCGTCGTGAATCTCGACGGTCCGGTCGCAGCGGTCCGCGAGGGATGCCTCGTGGGTCGCCATGAGCAGGGTCATGCCGTGCTCGTCGCGCAGCCGCCAGAGCAGATCGATGATTGCGGCGCCGGTGGCCGAGTCCAGGTTGCCGGTCGGTTCATCGGCCAACAGCAGCCGGGGCCGGCCGACCAGGGCCCGCGCGATGGCGACCCGCTGCTGCTGACCGCCGGAAAGCTGTCCGGGCATGGCGCGCTCCCGGCCGGCCAGCCCCACCTCGGACAGCAGGTTCCGGGCCCGGTCGACCTCGTCGGGCCCGGCCCGGAACGGCAGCAGTGGCGCGAGAACGTTGTCCAGCGCGGACAGGGCGGGCAGCAGGTGGAATCGTTGGAAAACGAAACCGGTCCCTCTGCGGTAGTCGGCGAGCCGCCTGCCCGACAGAGCGGTCACCGCCACCTCGTCGACCTCGATGCGGCCCTCGTCGGCGCGTTCGATCGCGCCGATCAGATGCAGCAGGGTGGACTTGCCCGAACCGCTCGGGCCGGTCACCGCGACGGTGGCACCCGCCGGCACGTCAAGGGTGATCCGGTCGACGCCGACGATCGTCTCGTCGCCGGAGCGGAACCGCTTGACCAGGTCGGCCACCCGGATGGCCGCTCCCCGAGTGGTGGTTCCGCCACTGGCGCTCATCGGCCATCCGGCGACGCCAGCGCGACGGCGGTGGCCGGTCCGCGTCCGGTGCGGATTATGGATGCGGAAGCGCGCAGGAATCGAAAATGCAAGAGCAACTGTCTCATCGCCCAGCCCCCGTATTGCTCGGCATGACAAGTGAATATACATTAGTGACAGTCGATCAATCAACCGTCACTTTCGAGAAGACTGAACGTCGCCGGCGCCGGTGGAGACCCCTCCAGTTGAGTGGATCTCCGCCCTGCCGGAGCAGTACCGGAAGGATCTACGGGCGCCTGGTTCGTGAACATCGTACGGATGACGCCACCCTCGGGAGCGCGGAAGACCACTCAGGATCCGGTCGCCTGGTATCTGCGGAGCGCGGCTTCGGCGACCTGGGCGAGGTAGTTGTCGCCGCCGGATTTGTTGCCCTGCTCCTGGACGACCAGCAAAGTGGTGCCGGCCCGGACGA
Source organism: Micromonospora mangrovicola (assembly GCF_047200535.1). NCBI lineage: Bacteria > Bacillati > Actinomycetota > Actinomycetes > Micromonosporales > Micromonosporaceae > Micromonospora > Micromonospora mangrovicola. The sequence continues at coordinate 10,878 of NZ_JBJZOG010000113.1, forward strand.
GTATGCTGTCACACTCCACGACCTGTGCCACAGCCACGACTCTCACCTCACGGATCGAGCCGTGCCAGCCGTTTCTATAAGTCGCCGGCTGCGCCCGTGGCAGCGAACACCTCGACCGCGTCGCGCAGCCGGTCGAGAAAGCCGGTCAGATTCCCTGCCACCACATCAAATCGTGGATCATCGCTGCGGTAGACACCGGCAACCATCTCGCCGGCGGGCAGCCGGTACACCGGCGACCCGGTCACCGCCTCCACCGCGAACAGGGCACCGCCGCCATCACTGGCGAACACAACCACGTCCGCGTCGAAGCGCCCCCGGATAGACGTCACCTCCCGGCACGCGACCAGGCCGGGATCGTGGATGAAGTAGCCGTTGCCGATGTCCGGCAAGGTCACTTCGCGCACCTGCCCGTACCACACGAGCAGATCACCGGGCAGACGCGTGCTCGTGACCGAGGCGAGCTCCCCCTTTCCTGCCGGGCCGCCGATCGTGTGCCGGCTCGGCGGGTAACCAAACCGGACTTCGAATCCCGGCAGCAGCCGGTCCAGGCGCGCGGTAACGTCCTCGCGCCAGCGCCGGATGTACGCCCCGTCCATCGACTACCAAGTCCGCCCATCACCGGCCGACGCGCCGGCGTCTGCTGACCTGTACCTGCTGCCGCCGATCATCCGATATCCCAGGAGGCCAGGTGCACGTCGCAGTGCAGGCACCGGAACAGGTACGCCGTCGGCTCACCGCTGCGATCCATCCGCCGCAGCATCGCATCGGCCTGATCTGCCGGCCACCCGAGCCGGTGCAGATCGTCGCGGATCATCCCCAACGTGTCAGGGTGGGCGCACAGCTTTTCGTATCCCGAGGCGCCGAGAAACGCGGCGCCGTCGCCGCAGTGATACGGCCAGCTCGGCTGCTGCCAGGAGTCGAACCCCGGCGTGCGTTGCGTGACCTCCTCGACGGCAACCGGAACGCCTGGCGGCAGGTCGGTCGGGGCTGCGCTGGCTGGCAACATCGGCCGGGCATCCTATCAGGTGATCTACCTGCCCGTCGACAAGGACGTCCAGCGCGCGCGGATCGCACAACGCCAGGCGACCGCACCGCACCCGACGTTCCCGATGGCCGAAGCCGACAGCGACAGATGGCGGAAGCAGTTCCAGGCGCCCGACGCCGAATTGAGCGGCGGTGGAACGGTTCCCGGGCCGCCACCAGGTTGGCCGGGGTGGCCGGAGTGGGCTGCATACCGCTGGCCCTCGCTCGACCCGGCGTGGCCTTCTACGTGATCGCCCTCATGATCGTGCACGCCGTTCCAACGGCGGCCGGCCTGTCCTTCGCGACCTGGCCACGGCATGAGGGCCCTCAGCGGTAGCAGCGCGAATACGTTCGTGATGCCCAGGTACGCCAGTCGGCACGAGGGTCGGAAGGGGACCCTGGCCAGCACGGACGTACCTGTCGGCAGGCCCAGCGCTGCCTGCGCGTGACAACTGGAAACGCAGCCTTCGAGGCTGTGGCGCAGACGTTCTCCTGTGGCGTGCCCGGCCGTCGGCCGGGTGGCTGACCCGAAAATCCAACGGTGAGTGGGCAGGCCGAAGGCACCCGGCGTAGCGCAGCGGAGCCGGGTGTGGGGTGGCGGTGGGGCTATGGGTTCAGGCCGCCGTGGGTTCGACGATGATGGCTTTACCTCCGTGGATGGTGATCTTTTGGCCGGTGACGGCTTGGAGAGCGGCGGCGAGGTTGCGGGCCCGACGTTCGGCGTTGATGCGGGTCTCGTAGTAGTCCGCGCCGAGGTCGTGGAATCGGCCGTCGGGGTCGGACAGCAGGTGCCAGACGATGGTCAGGATGCTGTTGCCGACGGCGACCATGGCTTTGCCCTTGCCGCGGCGCCGGGCGATGCGCCGGTAACGGGCGCCCAGGAAGGTCCGGGCCCGGGTCTGGGCGCCGGCGGCGTTGCCGAGGGTGGCGGCCAGCCACGGGTTGCCCTTCGGGCGTTTCTTCTGTTTCTTCGTGCCGGCCGACTCGTGGACGGCGGGCGCGAACTTGGCCCAGGACACCAGGTGGGCAGCGGTCGAGAATCGGGTCATGTCGACCCCGACCTCTCCGATGATCTCGGCGGCGCCGATCCGGCCGACGCCGGGGATCTCAGCCAGCTGCTCCACCTGGTGGCAGAAAGGGGCGACCAACTCCTCGATACGTGCCTCCAGCGCGGTGATCTGCTCGGTCAGCCGGTCGATGTTGGTCAGCATCATCGCCAACAGTTCCCCGTGATGCGCGGTGAAGAACCCCGTCAGCGCCTCGACGAGCAGCGCGGTCTTGCCGCGCATGCTGGTACGGGCCAGGCCGGCCAGTATCTTCGGGTCGCGTTGCCCGGCCGCCAGGGCGTCGAGCATGTCCCGGCCGGAGACACCGAACAGGTCACTGACCACACTGGACAGCTTGATCTGCGCATCTTCGAGCAGCTTCTCCACCCGCTGCTTCTCCCGCGACCGGTCCCGGACCAGAGACCGGCGGTAACGGGTGAAGTCCCGTAACCGGCGGATCGGTTCCGGATGCACCAGCGACGGGCGGAACATGCCCCGCTCGGCGACCTTGGCCAGCCATACCGCATCGGCCTTGTCGGTCTTCGGCCTTCCCGGCACGTTCTTGACCTCGCGGGCGTTCGCGAGCCGGCAGTCGAAGCCCTCGGCCTCCAGCAGGTAGTACACCCCCTTCCAATAGTCGGACGTCGACTCCATCACCACGGTCGTGACCTGCTCACAGCGCAGCCAGTCCGCCAGCGCCAACAGCTGCGCCGTGCGGGTCTCGAACGAGCGCACTTCCTGCACCCGCCGCCCGGGCTTGCTCGGATGCGGCGACCGGACGCACGCCTCCAGCACCGCCTTGCCCAGATCGAGCGCCGCGATCCGCTCGACGTACAGGCTTTGATCTCCGTCCTCATCCACCACGATCTCCCTGACGACCCACTCGGCACGGAACCAGGCATGGACGCCCGCGGGAGCCAAAGGGAACGGGAGAGTCGGACCCGCGTGCTCGTGGCAACAATGCGCAGCCCCTCGAAGCGGCTCCCGGCGTCAAACTGTCAGACGGCCTCACCTGCGCCAGAGACACAACGACGTCGGCGGGCGACCACGCCCGATTTTCCCGCCTGCGCGGCGTCTCGACGAGACCCCTGAACTGTCAGCCGGGCACCCCGATGTGTTCTAGAGGATGGTCACGCCGTAGGCGTTGGCGGCTTCGCGGGCGGGCTGGAAGTAGGTGGTGCCGCCGGACGTGCAGTCGCCGCTGCCTCCGGAGGTCAGGCCGAGGGCCTTGGTGCCGTCGTAGAGCGGGCCGCCGGAGTCGCCGCCTTCGGCGCAGACGTTCGTCTCGATCAGGCCGCTGACCTTGCCGCCGGGGTGGCCGACGTAGCGCACGGACACGTCGAGTGCTGTGACCTTGCCGGTGTGCACGCCGGTGGTCGATCCGTCGCGGGTGACCGACTCGCCCACGAACGCGTCGGCGAGCGTGAAGCCGCCGGGGTGGGTCAGCGAGGTGTTGTCGTAGCGGACGAGCGCGTAGTCGTTACCGGGGAAGCTGTAGCCGATGGTCGGGCCGATCAGCGTGGTGTGGCCGGAGTTGGCGTACCACGTGCTGGCCAGGCTGCCGCAGTGCCCGGCGGTCAGGAAGTAGTAGGTGCTGCCGCTGACCACGTTGAAACCGAGCGAGCAGCGGTACTTGCCGCCGTAGATGGCGTCACCGGCGGACAGCAGTGGGCTGAACACGCCGGAGGTGCGCTTGATCCGTAGTGCGGAGGCGTTGACGCCGGCGGCCCGCTTGAGCGTGGCGATCTCCGCCGTGGACACGCTGCTGTCCGCGGTGACCACGACGCGACCGCTGGCGGCGTCGGTGTACCAGGAGATGCCTTCGACGCCGGACCGGTCGACTGCGGCGTTCGCAGCGGCGAGGGCGTCTGCGCCGTACCTGGGCGCGGCGGTGGCGCCGGTCGGCAGGGCGAACACTCCGAGGGTGACCGCGACGGCGGCCGCGAGCAGCCGACCGACAGGGCTGCGCATCGTGCTGGGGGTGATCCTCACGGGGCTTCCTCCTCACGAGTCGGCGGGACGTCAGGTGGGTCCCGTCCGTGCACACCGCGAGACGCCTCAGCGGGTGAGCCGGGTGCTTCGCGGCGCAACCTTCACGCAGTATCCAAATGTATCAATCAGATGGCAAGTGGCATTGCGCGAATTGCAGAAGCCGGAACGTCGATGGGGCCATGTCGCCGCTCGTCGATGCGACGCCTGGTACGACGCGCCTTCATGATCCAGGCGATCGAGGCGACGCTCCGGAGCCTCCATCGCCTTGATCGCCGTCGCTCGGCGAACCCAGGTGCCGACCTCGCTCATCCACCAGAAGCGACGCGCGCATGCGCGGAGGAGGGTGAGTGTCGCGGCATCGCATCGCTGTGCAAAACGGTCAGATCCTTCTATATCCAGCTCTGCCTTTTGTTGCCCTATGGCAAGTATCGGGCGCCTCCGGAGCGGTCACGCTAACCCAAAAACCGCCGCGGCAGCGTTCTGCGAAAGAGGTGCTGGTAACGCGAGCCCACCGCACGCCTGCGGTCTGCGGAAAACCCACGCATGGAACAGTTCCGAACGAGCTTTCACAGGTCTAGCGTCTGCTCTGCCGGTCCGCAGCCTCCCAACCCATAGGAGACAGACTCATGGCCTTACTGCTCACCCGGCGCAGGCGAGTCGCGGCGGTCACCGCCACCGCGGTCGCCGTCGCCGCGGTCGCCACCGCCGGCCTGCTCGCCACCAGGGACGACAACGAGCCGCATTACCGCGGCTATCTGGAACGGGTCGGTGGTGAGGAAGAGGAGGAAGGGCACGGCGTCAAAGGTATCGTCGGCGATCCCGAGTCCGAGTCCTCAGAGATCTTCAGCTCGATCACGTCGGTAGCCAACGCCAGGCTCGCGCCCTACGGGTCCGTCGCGCCCGGCCAACTCTCCGCCAGCCTCGGTGACTTCCGGGCGCTCGCCTCCAACGGCAGTACCTGGTCGGAGGTCACGAACCTGCCGTACGACGCCGACGACCCTCACTACCGCGACCCGAACTTCTCCAACTCCTCCGGCGGGTCGGGCTATGTCGCCGGGCGGGTCACGGGCCTTGCCGCCGGCGGCGGCTATCTCTTCGCCGGCGGCGCCAACGGCGGGGTCTTCCGCAAGAAGCTCAACAACGTTGACGACCCGGCGGACGACGGCCCGTGGCAGCCCATCTCCGACAGCATTCTGTCGCTGTCCACCGGCGACCTGGAGTACCACGACGGTGCCCTCTGGTACGCCACCGGTGAGGCCAACACCGGCGGTACCTCGTACGTGGGCGCGGGCATGTTCCGCAACCCACGGGCGGCCAGCCCCGACCTCGCTACCGCGCAATTCAAGGACGCGGACCGGCTCGGCGGCACCGAGCTGGAGAGCCGCGGCATCAACAAGGTGCGCTTCGACGACGTCACCCACTGGGCGTACGCGGCGACCACCCGCGGCCTGTGGCGCTACCCGCTGGACGGCAGCAACCTGCCGGTGGCGGGCCGGACGTGGTCCAACGTGTTCATGCCGAACCCGGCGGCGGACAGTGACATCAGCCAGCCGTACAAGAACATGGTCAACGACGTCGCCATCGACAACGCCGGCGGCGTGCTGGCCAACGCCGCCTGGCGTAGCGGAGACGCGAGCTACAACGGCTTCTACTACAGCCCGACCGGGGGCAGCTTCACCCAGGTGAATCCGCAGGGCGCGCTGGGCTACCAGCAGGTCGGCAACGCCGAGTTCGCCTGGGGCACCGACGCGGCCGGTCGGAAGAGCGTCCTGTACGCCGTGGTCGAATCCCCCACGAAGATCAGCCATTCGCCGATGACCGTGCTCTACGGCGTCTTCAAGTCCGCCAGCGGCACCCTGGCCGGGCCGTGGACGCAGATCGCGGACAGCGGCAAACTGCAGGCGTCGGGCTCGGCGCTCAGCGGCGGCAACGGCGTCTTCTACCGTCCAGGCGTGCAGGCCTGGTACAACAACTTCATCCTGGCCGAGCCCGGGCACCCAGACCACCTGTGGTTGGGTCTGGAGGAGGTCTACGAAACGAGCGACGGCGGGAGAAGCTGGACCACCCCCGGTCCCTACTGGAACTTCGGCCTGAAGTGCTGGGCGATCTCGGACGCCGAGAACACCTGCCCGCAGACCACCCACTCCGACCAGCACTCGATTGTCACGTACGGCAACCGGGTGTATGTCGGCAACGACGGCGGCGTGAAGTCCCGGCCCATCAACGGCACCCTGGACAAGCTGGGGCACGCGAAGGACTGGGCAAACCATTCGCCGGGTCTGGGCACCCTGCAGTACTACTCGGTCGGCGTCGGCGCCGACCCGGAGCGGGGTGGTTGGGCGATCTCGGGCGGTCTGCAGGACAACGGTGGTTCGCTGCTGCGCGGGGACCGCAAGGACAACCAGGGCAACGCCGAGATGGTCTCGCCGTTCGGCGGCGACGGCGGCGACATCATCGTCGACCCGCGCAACGGCTGCCACATCCTCGACGAGTACGTCTATCTTGAGCTGTGGATGACCACCACCTGTGGGCAGACCGACGGCTCGAAGAACGCGATCATCGACCTGGCCGTGCCGGACAGCAACCCTCGGTTCACCGCCCCCTTCCGACCAGTGCGAGGCTCGGAGAACACCGGGGACCACGCCAGCGAGCGGTGGGTCGCCGGTGGTAACGCGGTCTGGACCCACGACCTCGGCTTTTCCACCACGGCGGAGCAGGCCGAGTCGCTCGCTAACCACGGCTGGACAAAGCGGGCCACGCTGGGCACGGCGGGCCGGATGGTCGTCGGGCTGGACGCCGTCGCCGACCCCACCGCGAAGCGGGACGCTACGAGGGACATCGTCGTTGCGGCCTGGTGCGGGGAGAGCAACTGCAACAGCGCAGGCTTTTCCCGCGGCGTGCAGACCAACTTCGGTGGTGCCTGGCACGAGCTGGACATGACCGGGCTGCCGTCGCGCTTCCCGAATGCGGTCCACATCGACCAGGTGACCAGCAGCACCGCCACCGTCTACGTGGTGTTCAACGGCTACAACCGCCGCTTCATCGAGGGCCCCGGAGCGGCCCAGGACCACGTGTGGAAGGGCATCCTCACCAAGGACGGCAAGGTGACCTGGACAAACGAGTCGGCCGGCACACCCGACGTGCCCGCCACCGACGCCGTGCGCTACGGCAGCAAGCTCATCGTCGGCACCGACTACGGCGTCATGGTCGGCACTGTCGACAGCGCTGGCGACGTGAGCAGTTGGCGGCGGATCGGCGGCGTCTCCGGCACCGCAGGCGCGCTGCCGCTCACCACGGTGTTCGACCTGACGATCGGGCCCGACGGGTACCTCTACGCGGCCACCCACGGCCGGGGCATCTGGAAGACGCCGCTGAGCCTGCTGTAGCGGGACGAGGCGACAACGATGGCCGGGCACCCAGTCGGCGCCCGGCCATCGGCGCGTGCCGGTCCAGCGCCGGCCAGCGGCTCGGTCACTGCCGTGAACCTGGGTCAAAGCCAAGGCACCTTGCAGACTGACGGTCCGTGGCTACTGATCGTCGTCTTCGTCGTCCCGCATCAGGCGGTCGAGGTCCTCAGGGCGCATCCGCTTGATTTGGGTCTCCAGTTTGCGGCTGTACTGGCGATCGCTCGGATCCGTCCCGTTGCGAGACCGAGAGCTGCGGCCATACTCCTTGAGGAAGCCACCCAGCTCCCGACGTATGCGTCCCCGCCGGCCCGACATGGACGCCACCCTAGGATCCGAAGGGCGAGTCGCGCCTACCCATAACCGCTGTCGACAACAACGGCCCGAGATGAGGACAGTCGGCGGCGACCGGGCGCGGATCGTAGCCCGATGTCACGGACGGGGACGAACGCCGCTAGATAAAGTGCCAGAAGCCACCGCGCACATCGCGATGAGCGACGAGCGACGAGCGACGA
>NZ_JBJZOG010000114.1:0-18850 GCF_047200535.1 Micromonospora mangrovicola
GAGTGAAGACTGGGTTCGCACTGGTCGGCGGAATGATCGGGCGGATCAAGATACTGCCGTACGAGACATAGACCAAGCAGCTTGGAATGACATCCCGGATCATTGAGTATCGGAACGTCCAAGGGGCCGGCAGCTGAGCCAACACAGCGTCGAGTCGGCTGACCATTTCGGGCTGGCGCAGCGGAACCACCAGGCGAGCGCTGCGGTACATGCCCGGGTCTGGCGTGTAGTCACGCAGGCGTTGCAGCGGGATTCCGTCGATAGCCGGGGCGACTACATCGAGTAGGTCGCTGTACGCCTTCTCGTTCGTGGACCTTCTGATGTGGATTGCGTACTGCTCGCCGACGTATTGCTCACCAGCATGGGCGTCGTCAAAGAGCAGCAGCTCGGGGACGGCCAGGTGAGGGTTGCTGTTGAAGATTGTGTTGTAGGTCGTGACGGCTACCGCTTCAGCAGCCTCATACGCGGCCCTGTCCAGCGTCGACCAAAGGCTATGGCTGCCGACCAAGGTGACGGCAGGGACGCCTTCACGAGCCGCCACCTTCGCCACCTGCTGAGCAAGCTGCTGAGTGGGGCAGGCGTAGGCCACCCGAGCCGTTCGAGTGAGCCTTATCCAGTTAGCGATCACCAGACCCGGCAGAGTCTTGCCCGTACCCGTCGGCAGTTCCAACGCCAAGTCGGGGTCCGTGGCGTGATCCGCGGCGTATACCCGAAGGAGATCCCCCTGATGGGTCCACAGGCCGGGCACCGCGTCTGGTCTGCGCGGCAGATCTCGGTACAGGGCCTCGGGGCTGGTGGCGGTTACGATCTTCTTCGCCCCGCCTTTGAACGCCATCCTCATCCTCTCCAGCCACCATCATCAGTCCGGCAAGTCTATTGGCCGGCGTGGGCTCGAGATAGGGAGGAGGGCGGCCCCGGTTCGGGGCCGCCCTCCTCGGCGCGCGGGGTCAGGGCCGGAAGCCGTCGCCCCGGAACAGGGTGGAGCCGGGATCGCGGCGCGGCAGCGGCCCCGCCGACGGCTCGTGGATGGGCGCCGACGCCAGGAACGGCAGGTACCGGCGGAGGAAGTCGTCGACGCCGGGGATCGCGAGGACGCGGGTCACCGCGGCCGCCACGGTGAGGGCTTGGGCGATGAGCGGCACGGCCTCGATGCCGGCGACGGCGGCGACGGTCGGCAGCAGCGACAGCAGCGCGACCACCGCGGCGAAGACGGTCCGGGCGACGGCCCGCCACGGGTGGCGGGTCTGCGTGGTGGGGGTCACGGGGTTGGTCATGGGTCTGCCTCTCCTCGGGTTGTTCACACACAGACGTCGAGCAGCGGGACGCACACCAGCACCGGGCTGGGCCGGGGCGTCGGCTTGGGTGCCGGCGGGCCGGGCGGCCCGCCGGGGCCTGGCCGTCCAGTGGGACTGGCCGGGCCGGGAACTGGTGCCGGGCGGGGCGCGCTCGACGTCGCGCCCCGCCGGCCTGGTGCCGTGCCGCCGCCGGGTACGGGGGTGCCCGTCGGGGACGGGGCCGGGTGCGGGGCGGTGCACCCGTACCGGCGGCGAAGGTCCTGCACGGGCGGGTCCCGGGGCACCACCCGGTCCAGCACGACGCACAGGTCCCGGCGGGTCTGGGCCAGCCGGGCGTCCCGCGCCTGGTCCGCTGCGGCGGCGGCCTGCCGCCGCTGGGCCTGGTCCTGCTCCAGCGCGGCCACCCGACGGTCCATGCTGGCGTTGGCCAGGGTGACGGCGATGTACGCCGCCGCCGCCGCGCACAGCAGCGGCAGCACGGCGTAGAGCACCAGCAGCTTGGCGAGCTGCCGCCGCGGGTTGTGCACGACGAGCCCCGGCTCGTCGGTCAGCAGCCCGTACGACCGCGGCTCACCGTGGCGCCTGGTCACCGGCGGACCTCCTGCCCAGCTCGTCGGGGTCGAGGCCGGCGGCGAAGACGTCCAGCCGCAGCCGCGTACATGTCGCGGTACCGGGCCAGCTCCGACTCCAGGAACTGGTTGCGCTCCTCCAGCCGGGTCAGCCGCTCGTCGACCCGCTTGTCGAAGTTGGCCTCCCGCTGCACGTCGGCGGTGCGCAGGGTGCCCCGGAACCCGAGCAGCGCGGTGACGACCGTCGCCAGCACCGCCAGGGCCCCCACCGCCACGGTGAGGCCGGAGACGTCCCCGCCGGAGGCCCTGACGATCTGCGCCGCCAGCCACACCTACCTGCCCCCTCACCGGACCGGCTGGGCGCTCACCGCACCGGATTGCGGTATGCGGCGTCCCAGGTGTTGCGGCCGATCAGCCCGTCGACGTCCAGCCGCTGGTCGCGCTGGAACGCGTCGGTGAGTGCCCGGTACTCGGGGCCGTAGATGCCGTCGTTGCCTGCGTCGCCGAGCCACCGCTTGCCCTTGCCGATCGACCAGCCCCGGCGGCCGAGCTGGGTGGCCCATTCGCGCAGCCAGGCGCGGTCGGTGCGGCCCCGGAAGTAGCGCTCGTGCAGGCCGGAGACCGAGTAGGCCGGGCCGGACGCCGGGCCGAAGTACCAGCCGGCGGGCAAGGGGAAGGCGATCGGCGTGCCCGGCGCGGGCCGGCCGGCGGCCGGCGGCTTCGGCTGCGGGGCCGGCGTCGACCCGACGATAGGCAGGCCCGCCTTGAGCCAGGCGTAGATCTCGTCGCCGGGGCAGGAGGTGGAACCGCGGTCGCGGTGGCCGAGCAGCGTGAGCCGCCGGCGCTTGCGGTCGTTGGCCTCCTCGTAGAGCCACTTGAAGGCGCGGCGGGCGGCGTCGGAGACGTCCTGCTTGCCGGCCTGGTCCTTGCCGATGATGCAGACGCCGATCGCCTCGGTGTTGTGGCCCTCGCAGTGCGCGCCCAACGTCGACCAGCCTCGACCCTCGAAGAGCTCGCCGGTGACGCTGTTGATGAGGAAGTTGTAGCCGATGTCGCTCCAGCCCCGGACCCTCATGTGGTAGTCCTGGATCTGGCGCGGGGTCTGCGTCCCGCTCGCGGCGGAGTAGTGCCCCATGAAGACGGTCCGCTTCGACCAGGGCACGGTCGAGCGGGACTCGGGTGGGCGGGCGCCCCATTCGGCGCGGCTGATGATGTCCACTGGTGTCCTCCCGGCAGCGTGGATCGTCTGTCGGGGGACAGCGGCTCTTACGGTAGCGGCCCGGACTGACGGGCGCGGGGCTGGACGCAGGCCCGCCGGCCGCCGCTGCGCGGACAGCGGCGACCGGCGGGGGTCGTGCGGAGGCCGGCCACAACGCTGGGGCCGGCCTCCGGGTCAGCGAGCGTGCGCGGGCAGGTCGAACTCGCCCGCCTTCGCGCCGGCGATGAAGGCGTCCCACTCGCCCGCGTCGAAGACGCGGGTCGGGCCGTCGGGGTCGCGGCTGTTGCGCAGCTCGACGTTGCCGCCGCCGAGGACGCGGACGTCGACGCGGACGCTCCTATTTCCGTCAAGTGGGGCGGGTTGCCCGGCTCAGGCGAGTCCGTAGAGCCGGTTGAGGTCGAGTAGGTGGTGACCGAGGACCGAGGAGGCATGTAGGTCGAGCACGAGGACCAGGAACACGTTGTGTGTCTCGCAGTCGACCAGGACGTGTTGGTGTACCCCGTCTGGCGACCGCCAGGCGTAGGTGACGCGGCCTTCGGAGAAGTCGTGCCCGTTGAAGTCGACTTCGGGGATGGAGTCGAAGTAGGGCCAGAAGTCGAAGGGGGGTTCCTGGTCCGGGCCCACTCTTGTGGGGTGGGGTCCCATCGTTGCCTTGTACTCGTCCTCAGTCAGTAGCGGTGGCACCAGGCAAGGATGCCTGGTCCAGAGGTGGCGACGCGAGCAGGTGGAAGGTTTCACGTGCGATGGTGTCCACGGTGGTGCCCCTTCCCGGCGCTCCCGTCGCGGCCCGGCGGGTCAGGTGCGCCAGATGTAGCGCAGGTCCTCGGGGGCGTTGGCGCGGACGACCACCTTGACCAGCAGCTGCTCCAGCACGGATTTGCGGAACGGCGGGGCGATGCCGGCGAGCGTGGCCCGGCGCTCGGCGGCGGTCCAGGTGACCGCCTCGACGGCCTCGGCGGGCAGCGCGACCTGTCGGCAGCCCTGGCCGCACTTGTAGGTGCGCTGGCCGCGACCGGGGTGCGGGTGCATCGGCAGGTCGCAGGGGCCGCACCACAGCAGGGTGCGCAGCAGGTACGGGTCGGTGCTGGCGACCATGCGATCCGGGCGGCCTTTGGCCTTCCAGGCCGCGCGTCGCCCGCACAGTGACGTACCGGCGAGCAGGCCGTCCCGGTTGGCGCTCACCGCTGGCCCCCGTTGCCGCGCCACCGCTGCGCCGGAGTGGTGAGCAGCCCGGCCGCGCGCCAGTCGATGACGGTCGGCGCGTTCCAGGCGGGCTGCTTAACGGGAAGGGTGGGACCGGGCGTCGCTGGGGGACCCGACGCCCGGTGGCTGAGGTTGGCGCTGCGACGGCGGTCCCACCGGAGCCAGCGGCGCAGGCGGCCGGGGCGGGTCACAGCGCCCACCCGTAGGCGGTGAACTGCACGCTCTCGGCCCAGCTCGCGGAGTTGCACGGCCAGGCGTTACGGCACCAGGTGCAGCGGCGGTCGTTGACGGCGATGAACGGCCAGGCGAAGCCAACGCGGACGACAGGGCCGTCGGGCTGGTGCGTGGCGAGCATGTGCCCGGCAAGGGTCAGCCTCTCGCCGGGGCTGAGGACGAGGTAGCCGTATCTGGGGACGACCTCGCCGGGCGGCGGGGGCGGGACCACGAGCTGCTCCCGAAATGGAGGGGAGCCCGAGCGGCCTGCCGAGGCGGCGCCGGACCTGCCGCTGTGTGATTGGCCCCGACCGGTAGATAGAACGACCACGAGTAGCCCCCAGCCTTCTCTGAACCCGGGCGCTCATCAGTGATCGAGCGGTCACTGTGCATCACGCCCACCAGCGACCGTATGGGCGGTCACCGATGGCGTGCGAGGACGTTGCACGATGTTGCATCAACTGGCGTCGTCGTCCAGATCCCGGAGCGCTCTCGTGATGAGGGCCCGCGCCTCCCGGCCGTAGGCGGCTGACCCGGCGAGGCGTTCGAAGGCCCGACTGTAGACGGCGATGTCCCGGGGCTGGGTCAGCTTGAGTTCTGCGGAGATGGTTTCGACGAGGACGGTCTTCGCGTCAAGGATCCAGAACCCGTGCATGGGGAGAAAACCGTGTACGGCGCGGGTGGGAATGACACCCAGGTGAACGCGGGGGAGGGTCGAAAGGGCGAGCAGCCGGTCCAGCTGACCGGCGAGTACGTCGGGAGGCGCGACGCCCAGAGTCAAAGCGGCCTGGCAGAACACCATGTGGAACCGGTGGTCGCCCCGGTAGAGGATGCTCTGACGCTCCATTCGCGCGGCGACGCCTTCTTCCACGTCGTCCGGCAGATTGTGAAAGTCGATGAACGTGCTGAGGATGGCGGCGGCGTACTCGGCTGTTTGCATGAGTCCCGGGATGAACTGCGGCTCGAATGCGCGAAACAGCTTGGTGTCAGCCTCGAAGCGGACGCTTTCCCGTTGCCGTGCCCGCGTGCCGGACCTGAGTAGCCGCCGCCACTCGACGAACATGGTGTCGATCGAGCGGACGACCGCGACGAGGTCCGCCGCCTGGTCGTCGGCCCCGCAAAGCCGGCACCACGTGCGTACGTCCTCCTCGGAGGCGTTGATGACGCCGTGCTCCAGCTTGGAGACCTTCGTGTAGTGCCAACCGGCGCCTGCGGCAAGCGCTCTGCCCGTCAGGCCGGCGTCCTGCCGGATGTCCCGGAGCCTGACCCCCAGCGCTTCCCGGGCCTGACGGGCAGGTGTGCTCACGTCGTTTCAGGTCGGTACTCGGCGTACGGAACCGCACGCGGCCACAGGTCGTCACGGGTTGCCCGGTACAGGTTCAGCTGCTCTGGATCGTCCTCTACGGCGTAGCCGGCACCACGCCCATCCGGCTTGAACAGGCTGAGGACGAGCACGTGGTCATCGAAAAGCCAGCAGTCCTCGGCGGGCAGGGTGTGTTCGGCTACCTGCGCACGCGGAAGGTACCTGACTTCCTCGCCGGCCTCGATGTTGCCCGGGTCCAGCTCCATCGCCCAGCGCATGTAGTCCGACAGGGGCTCCGTCACAATGCGCAGCCGCTGAACCTGAGTGCCTGCCGACGTCACCTCGCTCATGAAGGACAGCCAGTCCTTCCGCCATGCGAAGTCGTCCGGTATGCCGCGCAGCCACAAGTCAAACGGAACGTCCTCGTCTTCGACGTGGTACGTGTCACGCAGCTCCAAATGCCACGCACGGGTGTCGGGGCGGAACATCGACCGAAACTCGGCACTGGTGATGGGTTTCATCGACTGCTGGCCACCAGATTCTGCATTTGGCGAGCCGGAACCTCGACACAGGTTTCGTGACTCGGGATGTCCATGAGAGCGAGAGCGGCCTCGTCGGTTACCCGCGCGCCCTGAATGATGTAGTTGCCTTCCGTGGTGACGTCGATGATGGGCGCCTCGATCCGGGTCACTTCTGCGTCGAGGCCGTTCTTGGCCAAGTGGCGCATCAGCGGGGCGGGCACCTCAACGACTGTCTCCTGGTCTGTGTCTAGGGCGAGGATCGCGGGATCGGCAACCTTCCAGCCCTGCACAACGTAGCTGTCTCGGTCTGTGGCGTACAGCGTGGGGGATTGCCCGCCCGTCGACTCCTTGCCCAAGAACGTTAACCGCATGCCCCTGCCTCCTAGCGATAGTTGCACGTTGTTGCCCGTCCGCTGATCGTGAGCCGCTGCGCGTGCAACGTCAAGGGATCGTCTTGGCCGCTAGCGGTGCGGACAGACGGCCGCAATAGTTGATTGCGACCGCCGAAGCTGGCCTACGCTGGGGGCGTGGCGCTGGGGCGTGCGTACATCGAGATCATCGGCGACGTAAAGAAGTTCGCGCCGGACCTGAAGCGCGGGCTGAAGTCGGCGCTGAAGATCGGGGCGCTCGGCGCGGTCGCCTCCAGCGCGACGGGCAGCCTGGTCGGCCTGGCCGGTGCCCTGACGCAGGTCAGCGGCGCGGCGTTCGCCGCGCCCGGAGCGGCGGCCGTCTTCGGGGCGGCGATGGGCGCGTTGAAGATCGCCACCGCCGGCTTCGGGGACGCGCTGGGCGCGGTCGCCGAGGGCGACGCGAAGGCGTTCGAGAAGGCGCTGGAGAACCTGTCGCCGCAGGCGCAGAAGCTGGCCCGCGAGTTCATGGCGGTGCAGCCGGCGATCGAGGGCGTGCGGACGGCGACGCAGGACGCGTTCGCCGCCCCGATGATCGGGCAGGTCAAGCAGACCGCCTCGGTGCTGGCCGGGCCGCTGCGCACCGGCCTGGCCGGCGTCGCCGCCGAGTACGGGCTGGCGGCGCGGCGGGCGCTGGAGTTCGCACGCGAGGGCGCCACCGTGTCGGTGCTGCGCGGCGTGCTCGGCACGACGAAGGACGCGGTGGCGAACCTGGCCGTTGCGGTGGGGCCGCTGCTGGCCGGGTTCCGCGACATCGCCGTGGTGGCGCTGCCGTCGCTGGGCCAGCTGTCCGGTGTGGCCGGCGGGCTGGCGGCGAAGTTCGGCGGCTGGCTGTCGGCGATGGCGCAGAGCGGCGCGGCCACCGCGGCGATCCAGACCGCGCTGGGCATCCTGCGGCAGCTCGGCCAGGTCGCCGGCAACGTCGGCGGGATCCTCAGCTCGGTATTCCAGGCGGTCAGCCAGGCGGCCGGCGGCGGCGGGCTGCTCGGGAACCTGGTGATGGCCACCGGCACGCTGCGGGAGTTCTTCGCCTCGGCGGAGGGTGCGACGGCGTTGCAGGGGGTGTTCGCCGCGCTGGGCGCGGCGGCGTCGGGCCTGCCGCCGGTGCTGATGACGCTGCTGGGGATCATCGGGCAGTCGATCGTGCCGGCGCTGATGCCTCTGGTGCAGGCGGTCGTGCCGGCGTTGCAGGCCGTCGCGACGGCGCTGGGGCTGGCGATCGGCACGCTCGGCGCGGCGCTCGGCCCGGTGCTGTCCGCCCTGTCGGTGGGCATCCAGGCGCTCGCCCCGTCGCTGGGCCCGATCGCGCAGGTGATCGCGTCGATCGCGCTGGCGGTCGCGCCGCTGCTGCCGGTCATCGGTCAGCTGGTGACCATGCTGATCGGCCCGCTGGCGACGGCGCTGGGCGCGCTGGGCCCGCTGATCGGGCCGCTGGTGTCGGCGCTGGCCCCGGTGCTGCTCCAGATCGGGCAGACGCTCTCTGCGGTCCTCGCCCCGGTCGCCGGGCTGCTCGCCGAGCTGTTCACCCAGCTGGGGCCGCCGCTGGGCCAGGTCGTGGCCGCGCTGGGCGGGGCGCTCGCCCCGATCCTGGCGCAGGTCGCACCGCTGGCCGGGGTGCTGGTGAACGCGCTGATGCCGCTGATCCCGACGATCGTGTCGCTACTGCCGCCGATCATCGAGATCGTCGTGGCGCTGACCCCGCTGATCGGGGTGATCGCGCAGCTCGCGACCATGGCGATCCAGGTCGCGGCGCCGCTGATCCAGCTCGCCGCGATCCTGTTGCAGTTCCTGGCGGCGCAGGCGATCGCGCCGCTGATCTCGGCGATCGCGGGCGCGCTGGCGTGGCTGCTGCAACCGCTGTCCGGGGTGTCGAGCTGGCTGTCGCAGATCAGCGGCTGGCTGGCCAGCATCGACTGGGCCGGGGTCGGGTCGGCGATCGGCGGGGCGTTCTCGTCGGCGTGGAACGCGGTGGTCGGGTTCTTCACGTCGATCGGGCAGTGGTTCGCCGAGCTGCCCGGGAAGATCGGCGCGTTCCTGGCGAGCCTGACGGGTCTGCTGTGGAACCTTTTCACCGCGGCGCTGGGCATGGCGCTCCAGGCCGTGGGCGTCGGCATCGGCCTGCTGATCTTCTCGGTGACGACGCTGCCCGGCCTCGTCCTTAACGGACTCAAGGCGCTGCCGGGCTTGCTGGCCGGGTTCTTCACCCAGCTGTGGGCCAGCGCGCGGACGCTGACGACCTCGGGCATCAACGCGGTGGTGTCGTTCGTGACCGGGCTGCCCGGCCGGATCATGTCGGGGCTGTCGCGGCTGCCAGGGATCCTCGCCGGGGCGCTGTCGTCGGCGATGAGCGCGGCGCGCAGCGCGGCGTCTAGCGGCGTGAGCAACCTGGTGTCGTTCATCGGCGGCGTGCCGGGCCGGCTCGCCGGGCTGGCCGGGAAGTTCGTGTCGGCGGGATCCAGGCTCATCAGCGGGTTCATGAACGGGCTCAAGAACGTCGGCGGGTTCATCGGCGACGTCGCCGGGTCGATCACGTCGGCGATCACGGGGTTCATCAACCGGGTCATCGGCAAGATCAACTCGGGCATCGCGTCGATCGACGCCAAGCTGCCGGGGTCGCTGCCGCGCATCCCGATGCTGGCCAACGGCGCGATCCTGCACCGGCCGACGCTGTTCGTCGGCGGTGAGGCCGGCGACGAGGTGGTGGTGCCGCTGACCCGGCCGCGCCGGGCGCGGGAGTTGGCCGAGCAGTCCGGGCTGATGCGCCTGCTCGGCGGAGACCGCGGCGGGTCCGTGGTGTTCGGGCGCGACGCGATCCGCGTGACCTTCGAGGGTGTCCTGCCGAGCAGGCAGGAAGCGCTGGACACCGGCCGGGCGGTCGGCGAAGGCGTGTTGCAGACGCTGGCCCGCAGGGACGTGGCCACGACCGTGAGGACGATCTGAGTGGGCGAGTACAACCCTGACCGGCCCTACGTGCTGGGGATGCAGTGGGCGCCGCTGGTGGCCGACGCGGTGCAGCTCGACACGGCCAGCGAGGTCGGCTACACCCTCCGGGCCCGCACGACCCACCCGGCGGGCGATGGGCTGCGGCGGGTCCGATTGCAGCTGTCGAGCCCGCCGCCGGGCCTGGCGGACCGCAAGGAGCTGCTGGTCAACCTGTACCCGGCGGGCCGGGTGGCCGGCACCGGCCCCGTCCGCAAGCTGGTCATCCCGTGCGGGTCGGGGTCGCTGCTGACCGGGGCGACACTGGCCGGCGGCTCGTCGACGCCGAACGACGCGGTGAGCAACCCGGCGGACCCGCGGTACATTGCCCTGACGGGCCCGAACGCGGCGGCCCGGTTCTGGTTCGAGACGACGTACTCGCCGACGGCGTTCAAGCTGTCGGGCCGGCGGATCCTCGACCTGTCGGTGCTGTACGTGATCTCGGGCCCGTTCGCCGACCTGGCCCCTGCGCTGACCCTCGGCCTCGAGCGCCCGTCGGCCGGCGTCAACTGGATCATGGACGAGACGCTGAACGGCCCGGCCGAGCACTACGGCGGGACGGCGATCGGCCGGTCCAGGCTGGGCGAGCTGAACCCGTGGTGGGACACCACGGCGGCGCCGACGGCGCAGCGGGGCCGGGTGCCGTGGCGGGCGGTGAACGTCGGAGGCACCGGCCCCGTGGCGGCCGGCCTGAGCGCGCTGGCTACGTCCGGCGGGACGAACATCAACGTGCGGCTCCAGACCAGCGCGGCCGCCGCGGCAGGCGCCGTGTTCAAGGTGCACTACCTGGCGCTGGAGGTCACGTACGGGGTCGAGAACAGGATCGGCGGCGGCGGCCTGGACATCTCGCAGGGGCCCACCGGCGTCATCCCGCCAGGGACCGCCGCCGTCACCGGGTTCTACTACGACGTCCCGCTGTGGGAGGTGCAGAAGATGGTCGGCGGTGTGGAGCTCACCGCCGGCCAGGAGTACGTGGTGACGGTCGGCCAGGCGTACGTGGGGCAGAAGTCGGTGGCGTCGCCCGTGCCGGTGAAGGTCGACCGGCTCGGGTCGGTCGAGCCGTTCCCGTCGCACCGCGGCGTGCTGCTGCGCAAGACGCTGCGCGCCGGGCAGACGCCGACGGAGGAGACGGTGCAGGAGATGCCGTCGATCCTGCTGCTGACCGGCGCGGTGGCGCCGGGCACCCCGGAGCTGAGCAGCCACACCTACATGAAGCAGGTGGTGGCCACCGTGTCCCGAGAGACGGGGACGTCGGACACCTTCCAGCACATCGTCGAGACGCAGGTGGGCGATTGGGTGTGGGCCCGCTTCTACGCCCGGCACCTGCCCGGCACCCTGGACCCGCTGGAGCTGACGATGGTCGACGGCGACAACCCGAGCGTGCGGCTGAGCACGCCGGCGCGGATCACGGTGGAGGAGTTCGACGCGCTGCCGGAGATCGCTGACGGCTGGCGGGAGGTGACGGTCCGGCTGCCCGCGCCGTACCTGTCCGACGGGGTGGGCGACATCAGCTGGTGGGCGTGGACGAGCAACGCCGACCCGCAGGCGCCGTGGCAGGTGTTGGGCGCGGACGCTGACCCGGCCATCGAGTCGTACGGGTCCGTTGGCGTCGGTCCCGGGGGCGCTGGTGCGGCGACCTATGGCGACGACGCCCAGGTCTATGCGGCGTACGACGGGCAGCGGGACCAGGCGGCGGACCTGACGCTGATGTTCGCGCAGGAGATGGACGGGGTGCTCGGCCTCGACGTGCAGCCGGCCGTGCAGCCGCTGACCGTCGTCGACGACCAGTGCAACCGGCCAGCGGCGAAGATCCCGACCGGCATCCGCTACCACCGGCTGTCGTGGCTGGCGGTCAACACCGCGGTGGTGGCCGGCTGGGGCTACTACGAGGTGCAGCGCCAGGACGACACGATGGCAGCCGACGAGTGGGAGACGGTCGCGAAGGTGGTCGAGCCGTCCGTGACGGCGGTCGACGACTACGAGGCGCGGGTGGGCGTCGAGTCGCGGTACCGGATCAGGATGGTGCACCGCCTCGGCATCGCCGGGCCGTGGTCGCCGCCGGTGGCGGCGACGATCGCCGCGCCGGGCGTGGAGGGCCGCAACGTCGACACCGGCGTCCTGATCCTGACCAGCAACCACAACCCGGCCGGGAACCTCGCGTACGTCGAGAACTTCGACCGGTCGACGGTGGAGGAGTTCACCTTTCCCGAGGCGGGCCAGGTCGACCTGCAGGAGATGTTCGACCGGGACTACCGGACGGCGTTCCGGCCGCTGGAGCGCGGCGGCGTCGAGTTCACCCGGACGGTGCTGGTGAACACGGCGGCGGTGCCGCCGGCCACGATGGACCGCGGCTTCACCGACCTGCGCGACCTGGCGTGGGACACGGTGCCGTACGTGTGCGTGCGGGACGAGCTGAACAACCGGTGGCTGTCGACGCTGCTGGTGCCGTCGGCGTCGGTGAAGCGCCGCAAGGCGGGGCAGCTCCAGCTGGCGCAGGTGCAGGTGGTGGAGGTGACGGCGACGCCGGCCCCGCTGGACGGCGGTCCGGCCCCGTGCGAGGGCCTGCGGCCGGACGGCCAGGTGTCGTCGGTGACGGCGAGCACGCCGGCGCCGGCGGCCGGCCTCGCCCCGCTCGTGTTCGAGGACCTGTTCAACCGGAACGTGACGGGGGGCCTGGGGAACGGCTGGACGATCATCGAGGGCGCGGCGGCGGACTACTCGGTGGCCGCCGAGGCGGCGACGATCAACCTGGCCGGCGGGGGCTCCCGGACGGCGCTCGTCGGCGCGGGCTGGGAGGACGTCGACGTCGAGGCGCGGTTCCAGTTCAGCGCGGTGGCGACGGGCCAGCCGATCAACGCGTACCTGATCGGCCGGGCCACGACCAACAACACGCATTACCGGGCGCGGTTGGCCGCGCAGACGGACGGCAAGCTGGGCGTGGCGATCGAGCGGATCGTGGGCGGCGCGCTGACGAACGTCACGGCGCTGGCGACGGTGCGGGCGACGGACGGCATCAACCTGCTCAGCTACCAGGCGGGGCCGTGGTACCGGATGCGGTTGCAGGTCCGCGACGCGGCGGTCCGGGTGGCGGTGTGGCCGGACGGGCAGGACATGGCGCGGTGGGAGCAGTCGGGTAAGGACACCGCCATTGCCGGCGTCGGGCAGGTCGGTGTGCGGGGCGTGCTGACGGCCGGGAACACGAACGCGGCCCCGACGGTGAAGGTCGGCGACCTGTCGGTGAGGCAGCCGGGGTCGAACGACCTGGACCTGCGGGTGGAGCTGCGGCCGACGGGCGACCAGTGGACGGCGGAGCTGTCGCGGACCGACGATGGCGGCGCGACCGGCTGGAAGCTGACCGCGGACCCGGTGCAGACCTGCCTCAATCTGTGGGGCGGCCCGGTCGGGTTCACCGGCTGCGACGAGACGCGGGAGCTGGTGGTGACCCGGCAGCGGCGGTGGCTGCGGGTGACGTACCGCAACGATGTCGCCGGGCAGGGGGTGGCACAGTTCTGGGCCTCGGACGACGGGGTGGCGTGGCAGGCGTTCAGCACCGTGTCGGCGCCGCCGGAGCCGCCGACGCTCGACCCGGGGCAGCTGGCGGTGGTGCTGACCGGCGCCGTGACGGTGGCCCGGGCCGAGGTGCGGCAGGGCGTCGACGGGCCGCTGCTCGCCAGCCCCGCCTTCGAGGTCCAGCCGGCCGGCACGACGCAGGGCGCCGACGCGCAGGGCAACGTGTGGGAGGTGGACGGCCGTGGCATCTGCGCCCCCGCCTGACCTGCTGGACCTGCCCGCCTGGCGCGGGCAGCGGTCGGCGTCGTTCCGGTTCGACCTGATCGACGGGCGGACCGGCGTGCGCCGGGGTGAGCTCACGCCGCTGCGAGACAGCGCGCCGAGCCTGAGCCACGACAGCACGTCGACGATCCCCCGCCGGCTGTCCGGGGTGACCCTCGGCGTGGACGACGCGAAGCGGATCAACCAGCTCACCGACCGGATCGCGCCCCGCATGGTGCTGGGCGACAGCAGCTCGTACCAGCTGGGCCGCTACCTGGTGTCGGACTCGGCGGACCTGGTGACCAGCGCCGGGTCGACGGCGCCGCTGACGCTGCTGGACGAGATGTTCGTGGTCGACCAGGAGCTGGACGTCGGCTTCGACGCGGGCGGGCAGCTCGTCGACCAGGTGGCGGCGCGGCTGGTCGACGGGCTGCCGATCGGGCCGCTGGCGGTCGACGCAACGGAGTTCACGTCGGTGGCCGCCTGGTCGCCGGGCACGTCCCGGGCAAACGCGCTGCGGGACCTGGCCGCGTCGGGCGGGTACTTCATGCCGTGGTTCAGCCATCGGGGCTGGCTGCGGATGCGGCGGGCGTTCGACCCGGCCGACCAGGCGGTGACGATCGACCTGGACGCCTCCCGGCGGGCGATCCGGGGGTCGATCTCGCGGGGCACGGACCTGCTGACCGCGCCGAACCGCTTCGTGGCGGTGTCGAACGACCCGGGCTCGGACGCGGAGCCGGTCGTCGGGGTGTACGACGTGCCGGCGTCGGCGCCGCACTCGATCGCGCAGCGCGGGTTCGTGCTGCCGAAGACGGTCGACGTGCAGGTGCGCTCGCAGGCGCAGGCGACGGTGTACGCGCGGACGCTGGGGCTCCAGCAGACGGTGTACGAGGTGGTGGAGCTGAGCACCCCGGTGGACCCGCGGCACGACGCGTACGAGGTGGTGCGCTGGGACGGGGCGAAGTGGCTGGAGGTCGGCTGGACGATGCCGCTGGCACCCGGCGGGGAGATGCGGCACACGCTGCGGCGGGCGTACCCGGAGACGGAAGGCGGGGAGGCGTGAGCGAGGGGAAGGTGCCGGGCCTGGCGGTGCCGGTGAAGGCGCTCGCCGAGGCGGTGCTGGAGAAGGCGATCCGGCTGGGCCTGACGTGGCGGCTGAGGCCGGCGACGGTGACGAGCGTCGCGGGCGACGGCACGATCCGGGCGCTGCACGACGGAGACACCCAGGCGATCCGGGTGACGTCGATGATCGGCGCCGTTCCGGTCCGCGCCCGGGTGATGGTGCTCAAGACGCCGCCGGCCGGGAACCACATCGTCGGCCTGGTCGGGTCGCCGGGTGCGGGCGCCCCGACCGAGCCTGTGCAGACGTTCACCGCGGACGGCACGTTCACCGTGCCGGCCGGCGCGCGGTGGATCCGGGCGTACGGGGTCGGCGGCGGTGGTGGCGGCGGCGGGGTGACCGGCGCGACCGGCGGCAACGGCGCGGGCGGGGGCGGCGGCAGCGGCGGGTACTGCGAGAGCGTGTGGGCGGCGGCGGAGCTGCCGGCGCAGGTGGACGTGACGGTCGGCGTCGGCGGGGCGGCCGGTGCTGCGGGCGCGGCCGGCGGGCAGGGCGGCGCGACGAGCTTCGGCGGGCTGTGGACTGCCGGCGGGGGCCTGGGCGGCGGGGGCGTGACCGCGAACGCGACGGACACGTCGGGCGGGCGCGGTGCGGGCGGCAGCGCGAACGGGGGGAACGTGCGCAACGCGCCCGGCGAGGCCGGCGGCCCGGGTCGGACCCTCGACAACCGGCACCTGTTCATGGCGCGGGGTGGCTCGTCGCTGCTCGGTCCCGGCGGCGCGTCGCCCGTGTCGACGAGCGGGAACGGTCCGCAGTCTGACGGGTGGGGTGGCGGTGGTGGCGGCGCGATCGCGAGTTCGGTGTCGCGGACGGGCGGCCCGGGGAAGGGCGGCCTGGTGGTCGTGGAGGTCATCTACTGACCGCCTGACCTGGTCTTGGAAACAGCGCAGCCCCGGACCGCGAAATCCGGGGCCGTGCTGCGTTCACGTGGAGACACCAGCATAGCGGCCGGGTGCGACGGCGAGCAAAGAGCCGCGCCGTCGTACATAAAACATTGACGCCAGAGATCGATTCATATACAATGTCTTTGTACGTCTCGCTGTCTCTACGAGGAGGAATGGATGGGCAAGGCATTGGTCGTGGCCTGGGGCCACGAGTACGTGGACGAGGTGGTGGACACCCTCGGCGACGTGGAAGTGGACGTCGTCGTCGGGAAGCCGACCGTCGCGCAGTGGCGGCAAGCGCCGCTCGTGGTGGTCGACGCCCGCGTGCAGACCCTCGCCGCAGGGATGCCGGCGCACCCGCGGATGGTGGTGGTCGCCCCGGAGAAGCTGGACGGCGACCGGCTGGCCGCCGCGTACCGCGGCTGGGCGGCCGACTACCCGGACGCCCCGGTCTACCACCTGCCGCACGGCGCGGAGGCCGTCCGCCAGCTGGTCGCCGAGGCGGCAACGGGGCAGACGCCCGAGGTGCGGATCGGCGTGGTCGGCGGCCACGGCGGCGCCGGAGCGACGACCCTCGCGGTGGCGCTGGCGCTCGTCGCGGCAGAGGAGGGGCGGCGTGCGCTGCTCGTCGACGCGACCGGGCGTGGCGGCGTGGACGACCGGCTCGGCACTCCGGCCGAGGGCCTGCGGGTGGTCGACGAGCCGTCTAAGCCGCTGCGGCCGGTCGACCGGTACGCGGCCGACGTGAAGGTGGTCGACCTGGACCGGGCGCTGGACGCCGGGCAGGTCGAGGTGGCCCGCCAGTGCGACCTGGTGCTGCTGGTCGCCAACGTGCAGCGCAACGCGACGGGGACCCGGTGGGTCGCCGCCAAGCTGTCCGAGGCGGGTGTGCGGTGGGCGCTGGTGCCGACGTGGATGCACGACAAGGCGGGGCAGGAGCTGGCCGGCGAGTTCCGGGTGCGGTTCATGGACGAGGTGCCGCTGGAGCCGCCGTCGATCTTCTCGGACGGGCGGGTGCACCTGCTCGACCGGTGCTGTCTGCTCGACTTGGCGCGGGACCTGCTGCGCGCCGCGCCGTACGCCGCCGCCCGGGTGGCGGCCTGATCGTCCCCGGCGGGTGCCGTACATTGACCTTGTACGGACACCGGCCGTGGGAGGAGAGGAACAGTGAAGGTGAACCAGGCGAAGCTGAAGGCGGTCACGCGGAGGATCGCGGCCGACCTGATGACGCCGGGCCCGGTGGAGATTCCTTCGATGGTGGGGCTCAAGGAGATCGTCAGGATGTTCGGCGTGAAGGACAACACGCCGTACCAGTGGCGGTCGAAGGGCCAGCTGCCCAAGGAGGACGGCGAGGTCAGCAACAACCCGCAGTGGAAGCTCATGACGATCTACGCCTGGGCCGAGGAGACCGGCCGGACGATCGTGTGGGACCCGTGGGACGTGCTCGAAGAGGCCGATGAGGCGGCGTAGCTATGAGCAGCGTTGAAGCCATTGCGGCCGTACACATCGGGTGTAGGGTGCCGGAAAACGTCTCGACCCCGCCAGGCGGTCATCTGGCGGGGCCGAAATGGACGTACCCGGAACGAAGAACGGGTCGCACGCGCATCGTACGCCAGTTCGGGCGACGGTGCGCTGGCGGCGCTGCACAGAGAGGCCGCCTGCATGGTGGACCGGTGGACGGTCGAGCGTGCGGTCAGGAGCGAGGAGTGCGACTTGGACCCGCCTGGCCGGCACCTCGTCCTGACGCTGCTCACGTGGTCCGACGCGGCCACGGCGATGATTCCGGAGCAGTTCACGCCCAGCCTGACCGACCTGGAGCACGCGACGGGCATGGCCCGGTCGACGGTCGCGGCGTGGCTGAACCGGCTGGAGAAGAAGTGGGTGTGGCGCGACCGGCCGAGTGTGGCCGACGCGCGGCGCAAGAAGGCGAAGACGGTCTACCGAATGGCAGTGCCGCCGGAACTGTTGCGCGTGCTCTCCGAGAGGGGCGTAGTTGGTCCGCGTGCCGGACCAGCGGCGCCCGAATCGCCCGGGTCTGGTAGTCCGGTGGACGGACCAGTGAAGGGCGCTTCTAGTCCGGGTCGCGGACTAGAACTAGTCCGTCAGGCGGACCGAGTTGGTCCGCCACGCGGACGCAAGACATACAGGGAACAAGAAACGGTTGGGGTCCGCGCCGCGAGCGGTGTCGACCACCGCTACGTCGAGGGGCCGAATGGCTCCTGTGCCTATCCCGGATGCAGGAAGTCGGCTCCGCTGCACGGGCCCGCGCTGCGGGCCGTGCCCGAGGAGGGAAGGAGAGTGATCGGGGAGTGAGGGTGTACCTCGCGCCGGTCGACGTTGCGCAGTGCGCGGCGTGCAGCGGCGTGCTCGTGGCCGCCGGAGACGACTGGCGGCACCGCGAGGACACGGGTTGCACCGAGCTGGCCACGCCGGTGATCTGCTGGCACCCGGACTGCGGCCTGCCGGCCGCTGTCGGGAGTGAGCCTTGCGGGGGCTGCGCGGGTGCTTTTTCGTCGGTCGATGGTGTCGGGTCGCAATGCTCGACCGCGACCGCATAAAGTCTATGTAGGACCGTTCGTTCACGTGGAAAGGAACGAAGGATGAGTTCACGGTTCATGCCGGCCAGCCGGAAGAAGGCGAAGGGCCGGATCGCCCTCGCAGGCCCCAGCGGCGCGGGCAAGACGCTGACCGGGTTGAAGCTGCTGTACACGCTGACCGGCTCGGTGACCGTCGCTGACGGCATCGAGCGGATCGCGTTCGTCGACACCGAGCGGGACTCGGCCGACAAGTACGCGGTGAACCCGGAGCTGCCCGGCGTCGGCGACATGACGCCCGAGGAGGCCGGTGGCTACGGCTTCTCGAAGATCAGCCCTGTGCGGTACGACCCGCGGCAGCTCGTCGAACTGATCGACGAGGCGGCGGTGGCCGGGTACACGGGCTTCATGCTCGACTCGGCCTCGCACTACTGGTTCGGGCCGGGCGGCATTCTGGAGCTGGTCGACCTGTTCGCCCGCAACCACGGCGGCCGGTCGATGGACGGCTGGAAGGACGTGCGCCCGATCGAGCGGGCGTACATCGAGGCGCTGATGAGCTTCCCCGGGCACGTCGTGGTGTGCCTGCGGTCGAAGCAGAAGTACGAGGTCACCGAGGGCAGCGACGGCCGCAAGAAGGTGTCGAAGCTGGGCTTGCAGCCCGACCAGCGCGACGGGCTGGAGTTCGAGTTCGACCTGGTGGGCGACCTCGACCAGGACCACTACCTGCGGGTGACGAAGAGCCGATGCGACGCGCTCGCCGACCAGGTGATCCACAAGCCGGACGCGGAGCTGGGCTTGCAGCTGCTCGACTGGCTGGAGAACGGCGAGAAGC
>NZ_JBJZOG010000115.1:0-18313 GCF_047200535.1 Micromonospora mangrovicola
AGACTCGCCACCCTCGGCCTCACCCACACCCTCCACGGCTGGGCCCTCAACCCCGCCTGAGGACCACACGCCCCGGCTGACCCCACCCGACAAACGCTCTGAACGGCCTCCACCGCCGCCCCAGCACCGGTTTCAGCACCCGAAACCCTCGAACCAGCGCACCGAACCGACACCACCCACGCGACAACGGCGGTCGACCGGGCCCGATCAACCGCCGTTTAACACCAGCTACCTAGACCGAGGCTCCAGAGATAGCAAGAGCTCGCGGTTTTGCCGATGGGCGGAGGTTGTGCTTGGGTTCGTCAGGAGATGGGTTCGGCGCTTGCCCCGAACGTCGCGCGGTAGTCCCTTGGCCGGTGCCCGGCCAGGCGGGTGAAGACGGCGCTGAACGTCCCGGGGTCGCGATAGCCGACATCGGCGGCGATGCTGGCGACTGTCCGCTCAGTGGTCTCGAGCAGGTGTTTCGCCCTGCGCACCCGTTGCGCCTGCAGGTATCCGAGCGGGGTCTGGCCGGTCTCGCCGCGAAATCGCCGCAGGAGGGTTCGTGGGCTGACATGGAATGTCGCGGAGAGCAGCCCGAGGTCGTAGCGCTCGCGCACGTTCTGGTCCAGCCAGCGTTTGACGCCTTGCGAGAACTGGCTGCCGGTGGCCGGCAACAGCTCCGCGTCGACGTACGGAGTCTGGCTCGGCCGCGCGTCGTCGACGAGCGCGACACGCGCGGTGGCGCGGGCGACGCGGCTGCCGTTGTGCTCGCGGATGAGGCCGAGGGCGAAGTCGTACATCGCGCTGAACGCGCCTGTCGTGGTCACCCCGCTGTCGGTGACCACGAGTTTCTCCGGCCTGACGTCGGTGCCAGGGCAACGGTCTGCCAGCCGGTCGGCGAACAGCCACGAGGTCGTCGACTCTCGCCCGTCAAGCAGGCCGGCGTCGGCCAGCAGGAACGCGCCGACACAGATCGACACCAGCGCGACTCCCGATTGCGAGCTGGACCTGATGGTCTCGATCTCCGGCCCGAGCGACGCGAGCGTCGCGTCCAGGTCGAGTCCGGGGAACAGCTCGAACCCGGGTACGACGAGGACATCGACCTGCCGCACCGGCACGACGGTGATCGCCGCGCCGCCGGAGGCGACCACGCGCCGCCGCGGCGACAGGATCGACACGTCGTACAGCGGATCCCTGGTCGCGTTGGCCGCGGCGATGTGCGAGGCCATCGTGAGGAGGTCGGGAACCCCGAAGACCTCCGACGCGAAGCATCCTGGATACGCGAGCACACCGACACGGAGCGGGGCCACCATGGTGGCGAGATTACCCGGACATGTGGCGATCTCGCCCCTGGCCGGACCAGATACTCCCGCCCGACGATACGGCTATGGCGATCACTGAACCGCAAGCGGACGGCGCTCTCGCGGACTTCTCGACGCGGCTTATCGACACCGAGGGCGTCAGCAAGACCGTCTACGTCGGCGGGTCCGGGCCGGCTGTCGTGCTGATGCCGGAGATGCCCGGCATCAGCCCGGACGTCGTCCGCCTCTCACGCTGGATTCGAGACGCGGGATTCACGGTCTACCTTCCGTCGCTGTTCGGTATCGACGGCGCCTTCCCCACCACCGCCGACGGGGAAAAGGTCGTCCGCCGTGCCTGCGTCAGCGCCGAGTTCCGCGCGTTCACCGGAGGCGGCACAAGCCCGATCACGGCCTGGCTTCGAGGGCTGGCCAGGACGGCGCTGGCCGAGTGCGGCGGGCCCGGCGTGGGAGCGATCGGGCTGTGCTTCAGCGGCAACTTCGCGCTCACCATGACACTCGAACCGGCCGTCATCGCGCCGGTGGTCAACCATCCCTCGCTGCCACTGGACGACCCCGCCGGACTGGAGATCAGCGACGAGGACGCCGCGATGGTGCGCGAGCGCATCGAGCGTGATGGGCTGACGGTGCTCGCCTACCGCTTCGACAACGACCGGTGGTGCACCGGCCAACGGTTCGCCGCCTACCAGGCGCTCCTGGGCGACGCGTTCGACGGACGCGTCATCCCGGGCGAGACGGCCAACCCCGAGCCACCCCCGTTCTTCCGTGATGTCGTCGGCTGCCCCCACAGCGTCGTCACAGCCCATCTCGTCGACCAGCAGGGACACCCGACACTGCGCGCCAGAGACGAGATCCTGGCCTTCCTTGCCGAACGGCTCGGCCACGACGGTCCAAGGGACCATGAGACGCAATGACCTGCTCTCATGCTACGGACCGTGAGGGCAGTCTCAAGACATCGGTGGCGCTGAGCGAACAGGCGCCGCGGTCGCCGCGCCGGGGATCGGGGGGGGGCACCCGGATGCGCTGAACGGAGTTGAACTGCGCCCAACAGCAGGAATGGTCCTCGACTGCACCCGCCTCGCCTGCTGCTTCTGGTTCTGCAGGTCGACCTGCGGTGATGCAGGCCGGAAGAGCCCTCACACCGGCGGTCTGGTGACGGCGGCCGCGAGCACCGACCCGCACCACTGGCGGAACGTGGTGCCGACGCCTGTCACGCTTGCCGGCGGGTAGACGCCGGCCGTCTGCGCCTCGGCCATCTCGACCATGCCGTCGACGATCGCCGGGCTCGCTCCGGACGAGGCGTACCGGGCGCGGTAGTCAATCAGCGTGGCCTGGTGGTAGGCGACGGGCTGCCTGAGCGTCTCGGAGATGATCTGTGCCATCTCGCGTGGGGTGTGGTCGACGGGCTCGCGGACGGGGACGTCCTCCTGGCCGCTCCAGGTCGGGTCGGCGAGCAGTCCGGCAGCCGTGCGGGCGACGTCGGCGGTGGCGACCGCTGCGAGCGGCGCGTCGGGGTCGGCGGGGAGCGTGAACATCCCCTGCTCCCTGATCAGTTCGACCTGGTGCAGCAGATTTTCCATGAAGAACGGTGGCTGGAGCGAGCGGTAGGCGGCGCCGCTGGACTCGAGCACCTCGTCCATCGCCCAGGCCGCCGAGAGCAGGCCGGCTGGGCCGGCGAATCCGCGCCCGAGCGAGGAGACGGCGACGACGCGGGGTACGCCGTGGGCGCGGACGGCATCCGCGACCGGGCGCGCGAAGCTGAGGTAGTGCTCGGTGACGTCTGGGGCGGTGAGGTTCGGCGGCACGAGTACGAACAGCGCCGTGGCGCCGGTCAGCGCGGTGTTGAGCACAGCGGGGTCGGCGTGGGAGCCGACGACCACGTCGGCGTGTCCGCGCAGGGTGTCGGGCAGGCGGGAGGGGTCGCGGGCGATCAGGCGCAGCGGCGCGCCGCCGGCGCGGAGGGACTCGGCGACGGCGGCGCCGATCGTGCCCGTGGGAGTGGTGATGACGATCATGGCTCCCATGGTCACGTGGCGGACGGTGCGCGGAGAAGGTCCGGTTCGGGCGTGATCATTACCCTGGAGGCATGAATCGCGTGGAGTCCCGGTCGCTGCGCTACTTTGTGGCCGTCGCCGAGGAACTCAGCTTCATCCGGGCCGCGGAGCGGGTCGGCATCGCCGCACCGGCCCTGTCACGCGCGATCTCCGGGCTTGAGGTGGACCTCGGCGTGCGGCTGCTCGAGCGCACCACCCGCAGCGTCGCCCTCACCGAGGCGGGCGCGATGCTCCTCGCGGACGCGCGGGCAGCACTCGTCGCGCTCGACGCCGCCGTCCGGCGTGCCCGGCGGGCGGCGGGGGTGGCCGGCGGCAAGCTGGTGCTCGCGGTGAAAGCCGACGTCGAGGCAGGGCTGCTCGAGGACGTGCTCGCGGCGTACCGCGCCGAGCCTGGGGCCGTACCGATCGAGGTCATGTTCACCGGCTGGCGCGAGCAGCCTGGGCTGCTGCGCGCAGGCGAGGCCGACGTGGCGATCGTCATCGAGCCGTTCGACACCGACGGCTTGGACGCCGAGCCGCTGCTGCGTGAGCCGCAGGTGCTGGCGCTGCCGACCGGCCACCCGCTCGCCGAGCGCCCCCGACTGCGGCTGGCCGACATCGAGGCGGAGCACCAGCAGGTCGCCGTCGGCGCGCACGTCTACGTGCGACACGGGGAGCAGTCGCCGCCGTTCGGGGACATGGTGCAGATGCTGCGTCAGATCGAACTCGGACGGATGCTCGCGCTGTTCCCCGTCTCACTCGCCGAGCGCAACGCCCGGCCGCAACTGACATGGCGCCCGGTCGACGACGCGCCGGAGGCCACCTTCGCGGTGGCGTGGCCGCAGAACTCGCACTCACTCGCGGTCGCCGCGTTCGTGCGGATCGCCACAGCGGTCTCGGCCGATCGCGGGACCAGCCCGACGGCTGACGCCACATAGGTCGCCTGACCAGGCGGCATCCAGTCAGTTCGGTATCGTGATAGCGCACCGCCGCGGCGAGGGCCGGATGGTCTGTCTGACGAGCATCAGGCGGTCGCGGCGCAGCTACACGGCACATCGAGTCAACTGATCCTTCGCAGGCGCTTGTCGGCGGTTGCAACACACCGAAGACCGTGAGCAACGGTTACCGCCTGCGTAGGTGGACACCTGCCCGATCGTGAGGCTCCCCCGCTGGCACAACTCCACGATCTCGGCCTTGAGCTACGCGGTGAACGACTGGCGAGGCCGTGGCCGCTGCTTACCCGCGCTGTCCATGATGCTGAAGAGGGACTCCCTGCCGGGACCTCCCGGCCCCTGGTGTCGGCGTACCGCTTCGAGTGCAGAGCCGGTACGCCACCGAGTACAAGGCAGCTATCGACATCTGCGAGTGCGGCTGCGGCTCGCGGCCGAGCTTGCCCTGCAACGACCAACTACATCAGTCATGTTGGTTGACCCGGCGGCGTCCGGATCTGCCGATGTCCGGATATCCGCCTGGATGGCCGTGCAGCATCGGCGTATTGACGGGCATGTGGGCCGGGCAGGAGCCTCAAACCTCGTCGTCGTACTCGCTCTCGGGCCGCAGTGCGTGAACAAAGGACACGAAGTTCGGTGCCAGCACTGTTATCCGGTAGTCCCACTCCTGGTCTACGTGGACTACTCGCGGCTCGCCATCAGGACCGCTGTCCCGGTAGTCGAACGCGATCATGTCGTGCCCAGCGGATGGGCAGGTGGCAAAGTACACGCCGATCGCCGGGTAGCCCCACTCCTCGATCCAGAACCGGCTGCCGGCTTCGCCTGCCAGCGAGTAGCGCTTCTCCCGTCCGATCCCCATGATGCCGTCCACGGCGACGTGAGTTTCGGCCCACGTGGTCCGGCTCGGCGCCGGGCAGCACGAGTTGTGCGGCATCCCGCCGTTATGCGACCGCATCAGCGTCACGTACGACGCCGGCAACCGGTAGCCCAGTTCCGCCTCCACCGAATCAATCAACGCGGGCGACGGAGGCACGTCGACGTAGGCGCCAAGCGCGTACTCGTTGTCGTCCCAGAATGCGTCCGGATCAAGGTCCGGAAAGGTGCGCTGAACAGGCTCGTCGAACATGGCGCTCCCTGCAGTCGATCCGACACCGTATCCGACGAGCCATCAAGCCCATCGCGGGGTCACAGTGTTTACCGGGCGTCATGATCAGGCATCCGCATCTGCCGCCGACCGCGCGGCAGCGCTGATCAGGACGATGCGTGACTACGGAAGATGCGTTCGGCCCAGTACTCCGGCGTCTCGTGGTAGACGATGTCGAGTCCGACAATCCAGACACGCGGCATGCGACCTGCCGGCTCGGCATCCGACCACTGCCGGTTAATCGCTACCACAGCCTCGTCGCGCGTCATCCCGAACAGGGAGACCATCTTGTCCGCTGTGTCCCGGCAGAACTGGAGAGCCTCCTGGTCACCGGCGCACCGGAACTCGCCGTGCGAGCGCAGCAGGCACTCGTGCACCAGATACTCAACATCAAAGGTCTCGTCGCCGATCCAGAACGACGCCCTACGGCGTCGGGTCTTATTGCGGAGTTCCGCACCAGTCAGCCGGTACTCGATCATGAAGCGGTCGAGGTAGGGCTTAGGTCCTAGCGGCACATACCCGGCAAACTGATTCGCTGATGCTTCTCCCATAGGAAGCATCTTTCGGGGCTACGGCACATCCTGGCTACTCACGCAGGCCGCCGTCGCCGCCCTCTTCTGCCGCGATTCGGCGACGGCCCACGTCCACCGGTTACTCATCGTGAGCAACAGACGTGCGTCGCCGGGGCGACGGGCGCCGCAAGGTCACCCAGCGCCGCTCGCCCAGGCCTCTGCACATTTGGCGTACCTGGCTCTGGACCGGAACCCGTACGCCGACACCTGATCTCGGATGTCCGTCAAAGCGGGTCAGACGCACCCGTGCGTCGCATGGCTCATGCATCTGATTCGCGGCACCGGCGGGGTCCGCTGGCATTCCCGACTGACGTGGCTTGACGTCGGCGACGGATTGAGCGGGGATCAGATCCGCCGGTGGCTGATCCATCGGACCGGCGACGTCCACGCCATCCAACCGCCTGACAGGGCCTGCTGACGAAAGGGCGCAAGCGATAGCCAGTCCTGGGTCGGGTCCCGCCATAGACCCTTGCCGAGCGGGATCGCGAGCCCCGCCCTCACCGCCGTCCTCAGCATTTTGCATGCCATCCCCGCGGCTGCCGGGACCCCGGCTCTCACGCCGGTCGTCGACAGATTGCCGGGACGCGGTGAAAGCGCAGCAGCAATCGAGGTTCGCCTACATATCGCGCCGCCGCACCGGAAGTGCCGGCGGTTTTGAGATCGGCCCGGGGCGCCACGACAGGTGCCTCGGGCCCTGACGGACGGAGATCCGCAAGCCATGAGTCAAGCCGTGAAGGCTGCCCTGCTCACCACGAAAGATCTTGGGAAGAACGAGCGGGCGGTGGCCGTCGCCATCGCCGCCCACGCCAACCATGAGGGCAACGCCTGGCCATCCGTGGCCACCCTCGCCGAGTACGTCGGCTGCTCCGAGCGCACAGTGCAACGGTGCCTGGCCAAGCTCGTGCAACTGGGTCGTCTCGTCGTGTCGAAGGTCGCCGGCATCGCCACCCGCGTCTATCGACTGGTGCGCCCGGACCGACCGGCCACAGCCGCAGCGGGGGTGACAGAACAGCCGGCGGGGGTGACACATTCGCCGGCCGGGGGTGACAGCCAGCGTGTCACCCGAAGTAGTGAAGACCAATTGAAGGCCGACGCGCCCCTCGGCGCTGCCGGGTGGCGGCGGTTCCTGCCGACGACCCGGCGGGCTCCGGTGCCGACCGGGAGCGACTGGCGGCGCGCGGCCACACAATGCGTCGGCGACCGGTGCCAGCGTCCGGGGCATGTTGGTCAGCCCGCTGGCCGCTGCGTCCCCTGCCGTTCGGAGGCGATCGAGCGCAGGTGAACGGTTCGACGCCGGCGCGGCATGGACCCACCATCGGAGCCCATGCCGCTGTCACGGCGATCTCACCATTGCGAGATCACAGTGGCGGGGGCGCCGTCCGGCTCAGCCGCAGTTGCCCCAGCTGTACCGGCCGGCGCTCTGCCAGCTGGTGCCGTACAGAACCTCACCGCTGTACCGGAGTTCCACAGATGCTGACGTGTCCTGGTACACGAATCCTGAGCCTGAGCAGGGAGAACACGTCCGGGCAGCATCAGCAGGCGTGTCACTAGGCGATCACGTTTCCGCAGGTAGGCGCGGGTGCGGTTGGTGGCCCCTGCCGCTCTGCGGAAGCGGCGCGCAACCCATCCGGGCATCGTGATCATAGAGCCACGGTCGGGATGGGCCTCGGAATCACCGCCCGGCAGTCCCGTATGACCCGGTTCCTCCACCATCGTTCAGCTACTTTGACGCAGTTTCTTGGTGACGCGCCCGCGCCTGGGACCTGCGAAAACGTGGTCGCCTAGTGACACGCCGGACCGACTAGATAATGGCCTGTCGATGCAGGTGGGAGGCCGTTTCCGTGTAGCAGATCGACCGCGTTGCTGTGGAACCCGGGCTGTACATCACGCACTTGTCGACAGCGGATTGTTGGATTGCCGCATGTGAATCAATCCCGCACCTGATGAAGCTCCGGGTTCGGGCGATCGCTGGCGAAGCCCTGCGCTGAGGGCCGGCGCCGGCCAGATGGTGGTGTCGGTGTACGCATTCGGATGGGCAGACCGGCTGCTTATCGTCCGATGTGCGCCAAGCCGTCACTGGCCGCGTTGGCGCGGTCCCCACCATGGCAGCAGCGGCGGCAGCTCGGCAAGCGGTCGGCGCGGCGGTTTCGGCGGCGGCGACTCGCCATCGTCGCCGTCCCACCGCCGGCCGTACTGATCGGGCACGTCACCCCAACCGAAGTGCGGCATCGGCCCGGCAGGCACACCGCCGAGCGTCTCCACCGGGTCGATGCGGGACTCGGCGACCGTGCACAGGTGGGCCCAGTCGTCACCGAAGTCGAACAGGTACGCGAACTGCTCGCCGCCGGCGAGCCGGCTCAGCTTGGTGCGGTCGCTGTCGATGCTGCCCTCGGGCGCCTCGCCGTCCCACAGCTCAAGCGGCGTGATCTGGGTTTGGTCGGCCATCGTGAACATGTGCATGTGGGCCAGGTCCCAGCGGGCGAACGCCAGGTCGATCGCGTCCGCGAATTGGGCGAACGTGTGTGACCGGCTCGCGGCGAAGTCCCTGCCAGGCCGGGGCCACAGGTCGATGCCACGGCCGGAGACGAGTTCGACCCGGATGGACAGCCAGGTACGCGCCACCGCTCACCCTTCCACCAGGAGCCGCCGTCTGCACCGAGGAGACTACGCAACGCCACCGACGGAGTCTGTTCCAGCACGGCGAGGATCGCCCGATCCCAGACTCGCGGATCCAGATCTCGGGCGATGTGGGCCGGATCCGTGGCCGTCTCCCGCAACAGTTCCGCGAAGTCGCCAGCGATACGGTGCGCTTCGCCGGCAGCCAATGTCCGGTCGATCGATGCCGCCGCGTTGCCCACCCAGCGCTCCGAGTCCCTGGCGAACAGAGTCCAGGCGAAGTCGAACAGTACTGTCGTCACGGGCTTGGCGGTCATCGCATTACCCTAGATCAACACGACGAGTTCTGTGGGCCGGGACGCAGTGAGCTATTGCGAGCAAACGCCTCGGTGACGGTTCGTGATCATGTGGTTCGTCCGAATTCGATGTGCAGGAGCACGAGCGCCGCGCGGGTGATGTCGCCGATGTCCCACGGGTTGACGCTGACGATGTGCAGTGCCTTGAAGGTCATCTTGAGCAGGGAGTTTCCGCGTTCACCCGGTCCGCGTTTGCGGCTGTGGTCACGGTTGTGAGCCTTCTGATCCTCGGTGAGCTTTCCGCCCTGTGGCTTCTTGATCGGCACGGTGATCGTGTCGGCTTCGCCTTCGTAACCCAGGTCGCCCAGCGTGGTCAGGTCCTCGCTGACCCAGGCATGGATGGACGGCAATAGTTCGGTGTGGGCGCGCAGGCAGGTGGTGTCGTGTTCGCGGCCGGGACGTACGTCGGAGGTCCACAGTGGCCGACCGTCGGGTGCGTTGAGTACTTGCACGTTGCCGCCGTGGTTGTCGTGTTTGCCCGACCACCACAGGTCGACTCCTGGGGGCGGGCCGGGGGTCTGGCAGCGGTCGGTCTCGATCAGCGTGCCGTCGATAATCATGTGCGGGTGGGCGGCCATCTTGGCCGCCAGGAGTGCACCAGCCAGGCTGGGCGCCTGCGCCGCGATCACCTCGATGCCCTCATGCAGGTAGGCGTACGCCGTTGACTTGCCGATGGTGGTGTCGGCGGCCAGTTGCCGCAGCCGCGTGCCGGACCAGCGAAGGATCAGCACCGCCTGGGTGAAGCAGTCCAGCTTGCGGGTTCCGGTGCGGGTGCCCCGACGGGCCCGCTCGGCGGTCAGAAGGCGGCAGACGAACACCACGGTCTGCAGTCGTACGGGCAGCACGGCTTGGTATGCGAGTTGACCCTTTCGGAATCCAACTCCGGCATCGACACTTCGCGTCAGAGCTGGCCAGACCGCAAGCCAGGCCGCCGTACGCGATCCTGCGTCGCACTCGAAGGGCCGGCCCAATCAGCGCGGGAACGGACCCAGGGGTGACTTGTCGCCTACGGACCACTTGTGACCGAACGGGTCCGTGAAGCCACCTTGACGGTGCGTCCCCCAGGGCACCTGGTGATCCTCGATTGCCGCTCCGGCAATCGCGCCTGCGGCCACGGCGCGCTCGATGAAGGTGTCGGGATCATCGGCAAACACCTCGATGCGGATACTTGTGACCCCCGCCTGGCCGGGACTGGTCTCTGCGGGGTTCCCGGGATTGACCTCATGGAGGAAGAAGGCCGCACCACTGATCTCAAGGCCGGCCACGCCACCAAGGTTCCACAGCTCTGTCGCGCCCAGCGCAGCCTTGTACCAGGCAACCGCAGCGTCAGCATCCGAGACGATCAGCATCACAGAAATCACTGATGGCGAAGCGGACACCGTGTCGCCGGAGGGCACGGAACGATCTCTCAGTTTCTCAGTCATACCCACAGCATGCCTGGCGTCTCCAGCAGCGTCTCCCCAGTCCGACCGACGGCCAGACTCCACCAGCCCCGACGACGAGCAACTCGTGGAGCGTCAGTGCCGTCCAACCCTTTGCTGAGATCACTTCAGTCGATGACAAAGACCGTCACCCTCGTGCAAGCCCTCATCGCCACCGCGGGAAGACGCCCCGACGGGGCGAGAAAGCCGCAGGCCAGCAAACGCAACTACATGCTGTCCGGCCTGCTGCACTGCGGAATCTGCCAGCAACGCATGATCGGCAGCTTCAACAACGATCGCAACCACTACCGCTGCACCTACGCCGCCGAGTACGCCGACGCGACCCCATTGCCCACCCCCGCAGCGGTCTACGTCCGAGAAGACCACATCCTCGAACAACTCGACCCCTGGCTCGCCCAAGCCTTCTCGCCCAGCCGACTCACCGCAACGGCCCAAGCCATGGGCGACGCGCAGCACACCGACGTCGACCAACAGGCGATCAAGGCGGCACAGGAAACCCTCGCCACCTGCACCATCCGACTCGATCGCTACCGCGCCGCTCTCGACAGCGGCGCCGACCCCACCATCGTCAGCCGCTGGAGTCGACGTCCAAGCCGAACAGGTCACCGCCGAGGCCGACCTGCGTCGCCTCACCGGACGTCAGACAATGACCCCTGACGAGACCCACCGCGTCGTAGAAGCCCTGGGAAACAGCACCACCGTGCTCCGCGACGCTGACCCCACGGATAAGGCACTGATCTACCGCGAGCTGGGGCTCACCCTGACCTACCGGCCCACGGCCCGCACGATATCCGCTCAGGCAACCCCAAGTGGATCATGTACTAGATTGTGTCCGAGGGGGGACTTGAACCCCAGATCAACAGCCCGCTGAGCTGGGCAAATTCTATCGGGCCTGCTCAGCATGTGTCTACTCGTGGCCCATTGTGGCCGGTTGTAGCCCCTTGTTCCCGCTGATGTTCCCGCCGGGAACATTGTTGATCTTGTCCAAGCGAAGGGGGCCGGCCCAGCGGACCGGCCCCCAGCTGTACGGCTACGGTCGCTCAGCGACCGCGTGCACCGTGTCGGCCGCGTCGACCGGCACCTCTTCCCACATCCAGTGGCCGCCCATCACAACGTACCGGCCGTGCTCGTCCGGCTCGATGCGCAGATCCTCCTCGTCGAGCGCCTTGCGCTCGACCACGATCACGTCGCCTTCCCAGCGCATCGGCGGAACGTCCTGGCCCAGGTACCGCTCCAGCTTCTCGCCGGTCAGCCCCGAGTGCTCCAGCAGCACCCGGTTGTGCCGGCGGGACATCTCCTGGTCGGTCACCACCGCGGCGGCGACGTCGCGGGTGCAGGACCACACCGCCCAGCCGTTCCACCGCCGCACCAGCGTGCCGGCGTACGCCGACTCGAAGCGGCGGCCGCCGTCGTAGGGGTACTCCAGCCACTCCCCCGAGAAGTACCCGGACTCGCCGGGCTGAAGTTGCGGGTTGAGGTCGAGCGGCACGCCCACCTCCGGTCGGTCAAGAGTCAGTTCCACGTGAACTCCTTTGTCGTCAGAACAGGGTCAGGGCCGGCGTTTCGCGCCGCCGGTCCAGTTCGTGTACTTCGTTGCCGGTCTGGTCTTCCCACCACGCGGCGAACATGCGCCGGTGGCACCAGTTGTCCGGTGGCGGCACGTTCAGGTCGCAGAAGCACAGCAGCACCAGCTGCTCGCTTCCGGCCGCGTCGGCGATCTCCGCGAACTGTTCGGAGATCAGGTCCACCCCTGCCGCTTCCAGCCGCTCCAGGTAGATGTGCCGGTACGGGCCCTCGGCCATCCGCAGCATCGCGTAGCTCGGCGCGAGGAGCCGGGCGAACCCGGCCAGGTCGTACGGCAGCGGGAACCGGGGCTTGCCGACCGTCGTCCGGACCGGCGCGCCCTGGTCGGGCCTGAACCGCTGGTAGCGGTTCGTGAACAGCTGCAACTCAACCTCCATGTTGAGGCGTGGACTCGTCGTAGAGCTGCCCCAGCATCGGGATCAGCTCGTCCAGGTGCGCGGCCAGCGCGTCGAGCGCGGACGCCACCACCGACGGCGGGCCGTGCATGGTCAGCAGCTCCAGCTCCACGATGCCGTCGCCGTGGGCGACGTCGACCGTCTCGCCGTCGGGCAGCGGCGGCAGCGGCAGGACCGCCCTCGCCTCCACCCTCGGCGTGTACAGCCCGTCCGTGTTCCGCAGGATGGCCGTCACGCTGCTCCTCCCATCGCCAGCCGCTTCACGCGGCACTTCGGCCCGACCCGCTCGGCGCGAGCCCGCTTCGTCCGCAGCGGACGTCCGCAGTCCTCGCACTCCACGGGCTCTTCGTCGGGGTCGACCGGCACCTGGTCAGGCATCGGTTACCTCCTCCCTCGCAGCCGGGCGGCGATCGCCCGGCACCATCCGCGGTCGACCCCGAGCCGCTCGGCCACCTCGTCGGCCTTGTAGCCGTCGACGAGGTACCTCGTGGCCAGGGTCGCCACCCGGTCGTCGACCGGCGGGGCGTCCGCCGGCGGCCGGGTCACCACCGGCCGGCCCCGGCGCGGCGGCGGCTCGGCCCCCGTCTCGCGCCGGGTGGCGCGGGCCCGGGCCAGCGCCCGGTCCCGCGCCGTCTCCTGCTCGGCCACTACCGGGCCCGCCGCCGTCGGTGCCGCAGCCGCCGCCGGTACTCCCGGTGCATCACCCGCAGCCGCTCCCGCCGGTAGTCCGCCAGGCGGACCAGCCCCCGCAGCGCCGGGCGCAGCGCCCGGACCATCTGCTGCATGAGCTCGCCGAGCGCCTGGAAGGCTTCGGCGAGCTGGCAGCCCAGCTCCTCGTACGCCGCCCGGATCCGGGCGGCCTGCTCCGGGCTGATCTGCGGCGCCTGGACGGCGGGCGCGGTCACGCCGCCGCCCTCGCCTCGGCGCGGGCCTCGGTCGCCGCCGCTGGCAGCGCGACAACCGCTCCCGGCTGCTCGGCCAGCCACTGCCGGCCGACGCGGGCCAGCCGCTCGACCAGCTCGTTGCGGACCTTCTCGGCGCCCTCGGCGTACTGCTCCAGGCTGCCGACCACCTTGCGGTAGTCGGGGTCGGTCTTGGCCTTCTCCCTCGCCGGCGGGAGCAGCCACCGCTCGTTGGCGGCCACCTCCATGTCGGCGACGCCGCACGCGAACGCGATCCCGTGCAGCTCGGCCGCCTTGTGGATCGCGTCGACCACGGCGCTGGCCAGGTCGCGGGCGTCGCGCTCGCGCAGCTCCAGGCCGAGGTCTTCCGCGGTGGCGGTCAGCACGGCGGCCGCGGTCTTCCGCACGTCGATGTAGCCCGGCAGGGCCGCCTTGACCCGGGCGGCCTCCTCTTCGACCGTCGCGTCCCGGCTCACGCGGTCTCACCCGCCCCGGGTCGGTAGTCGCAGTCGATGACTGCGACCGTACAGCTCGCGGACACAGTGGTCCCCTCTCCGTTCGATTGCTCCGGCAGCTTCGCTGCCCTGACTTCCGCGACGAGCGCCGGGCCGGCGTGGGTGTCGAACACCGCGCGTCGGGCGACCCGGAAGGCCGCCGGTCCGAGCGGGACCGCGTTCAGCATCCGCGCCTGCCGGTACAGCTCGGCCTGCGCTCGCCGCATCGCCTGCCGCAGGCGGGCCGGTCCGGACGGCAGCGGCCACGCCCACAGGACCGTGACGACTCGCCTCGCACCGATCGCCTCCAACAGCCGAGGGTTGTACATAAACATTGTATGTGACCGAGCACCCGCAGTCAAACTGCGACCGTACAGCTGACGGGCACGGAGATGCCGCCTCACAGGTTCAGGGCCCGACGCTGATCGTCGGAGAGCACCCGGCGGGCCTTCTCCACCAGCGGCCCGCCGTCGCAGGCCAGGCACACCACCACCGGATCGCGGTCGCCCCTGCGCACCCGGACCTGGCCGCGCCGGCAGATCCCGCACGGCGGCAGCTCGATCGGCCCGAGCACCGGCATCAGCCGGCCCCGCTCGAACAGGCGTCCACGCCCGGAGCATACGCACTCCCACTGCGCCCGCACAGGTATCGCCCGGACAGACAGGGACGCCCCGCGGGTCAGCCCGCAGGACGTCCACAGTCACCAGTCCCGTCAGTGCTGGCACACCGAGCAGAAGCCGTACTCCTCCACGGCGTCCGCGTGGCCCTCCCACGTGCAGTTCGGGTCCACCTTGATCGTCCCGTCGTTGACCGGCACCGTCGGCACCGGCGTCAGGTCGACCAGCTCGGCCGGGATCACCACGGCGTCCGGGTCCAGCTTCACGGTCACCGACGCCGCAATCGCCTGCGCCTTGCGCAGCTTCGTCGCCACCTTCCCCGCCGCCGTCCGAAGGTGCTCCACCCGCTGCCGGTACGCGGCCACGCCGCCGTCGGCGCCGGCGAGCAGCTTCGCCAGCTCCACTTCGTCCAGCTGCGCCAGCTCGGCCAGGATCTCGCCGGCCGCAGCCAGGCGGTCGATCTTGCTGACCACCTTCTTCCGCTTGGCGACCACCTTCTCCTGCTCTTCCTCGCTGTGCTCGACCTCGTCGAGCTGGAAGAACCCGCCCTGCTCCTCGGCCGCCTTGCACGCCTTGGCGAA
The DNA here is from genome assembly GCF_047200535.1 of Micromonospora mangrovicola. Lineage (NCBI taxonomy): Bacteria > Bacillati > Actinomycetota > Actinomycetes > Micromonosporales > Micromonosporaceae > Micromonospora > Micromonospora mangrovicola. The sequence goes on from NZ_JBJZOG010000115.1 coordinate 14,988, forward strand.
CGCCTCGGCGTCCCGCGCCGACGAGAACTCGCCGCGCGCCCACTTCACCAGGAACCTCCGCTGCTGGTCGGCGGACAGCCGGCACACGTACCAGGCGACGCCCACCTGCAGCTGCCCCTTGGCGACGAGCTGCTTCGCGTCGTCGATCAGCCCAAGCAGGTCGATCCGCCACCCGATGTACGGCAGGCTCTTGCCGAACAGCTCGGCGATGGCCTCCGTCTCCCAGCCGGCCTGGGCGAGGCGCGCGTACGCCGCCGCCTCCTCCATCGGCGTCATGTCCTGCCGGTTGACGTTCTCGGCGACCTGCGCGATGAACGCCGTCTCGTCGTCCATCTCCCACACCATCGCGGCCAGCGTCTCGATGCCGCCCTTTTGGGCGGCCCGCCAACGCCGCTCGCCGACGACCAGGCGGTAGGTGCCCGCCTTCGCCTTCCGCACGGCGACCGGCTGGAGCTGGCCGAGCTTCTGCATCGACGCCGCCAGCTCGGCCAGCTCCTCCTCGGTGAACTGCTTGCGCGGCTGGTCCGGGTCCGCCTCGATCTTCGCCACGGGGATCACCCGCAGCACCGGCTTCGCGGCCTTCGCCGGCTTCTCGGCAGTCGCAGTCGCAACCATCGTCTTCCTCCACAGTGAACGGTACGCGCGGTGCGTACATATTCATTGTAGGCGAAGACGATCTTGGCGTCAATATTTTATGTAGGCCGCGACCTGGATCACGAGGCCAGCTTCATCCCGTCGTCGGCGTACGGCACCACCATCGCCAGCGCAGCGAGCACCGGGGCGTAGGGCCTCGCCGCCACGCCGCGTACCGTCCGCCGCACGCCTCGGGCAGCCCGACCGGCCACATGCGACAGCTCTACCAGCGGCGCCGGCAGCAGTACGGCGACCACCTTCTCCGCCTGCTCGTCGCTGAGGTCGGCGTCGTCTGCCCGCCCCGACGCCAGCTCGGCCTCGATCCGCTCCGCCAGCTTCTGGACCTCGATCGTGCGCTTCCGATGCAACGCGCTGCTCCCCCGTCGTCCGTGTCGATGCGACAGCCATCCCACTGCGGCCCGATAGGGCACGCGGCTTCACCAGCCCCTTTGAGATCGGTGGATGACGGGGATCATAGGCAGGTGGCTACCGATCAGTACAGGTCAGAAGTCCACGCCGAAAAGATTTTCCCGAATCCTTGTTACGCGGTGTCCTGGTTGGACGATGTACTGATCGGGGGCAGTGTCTTGGGCGATCACTTCCAGACGAACTCAAGCCTGTCGACGTCGAGCTGCACCTGCCCGGCGCGGCTCGCCGGCTTCACGATGATCCGGTCCAGGACGAGCGCCAACAGCTCCCGTCGCCGCTCCAGCGGCGCGTCGACCCACCACTCGGCCAGGCCCTCGGGCGTCGTCGCCGGCAGCGCCTGCAACCGCTGCGCCTGGGCGATCCGCTCGCGCACCGCCTTCTGCTCACGCTTCGCCTCGGCCTCGATCGCCGTGAGCGTCACCAGGCTGATCTCCCGCTTCGCGTACGCCTGCCCCGCCTCGGCCAGCCGGTCCTCGATCGCCTGCAGGACCTCCTGCATCGTCTCTTCGCCGTTCATCGCCGAGCCCACGGCGCGCTCCAGCCGGGCCCGCACCTTCGGCGACGCCAGCCGGGCTAGGGCCCGCGCGGCGACCTCCTCCTCCAGGCTCTCCGCCGCGATCCGGATGCGGCCGCACCCATAGCTGGGGCTGCCGGCCCGGCACACGTAACCGCGCTTGCCGCTGTTGCTCGGCTGCGTGTACAGCGGCTTCCCGCACCGGTGGGTGCCGTTGCCGGCCTCGTCCTCCAGTGGGAAGCCGCACACCAGGAATCCGCCCGACAGCAGGTACTTCCGCTGGTTCGTCGCGTGCGGCTGCTTGCGCTCCGGCGCGTCCAGCAGCTCCAGCAGCCGCCCGTGCGTGGCCTCGTCGATGATCGGCGCCCACTGGCCCTTGCCGACCACCTCGCCGTGGTACGTCCGCAGGCCCGCCAGCCGCGGGTTCCGCAGCAGCCGCGACAGCGACTGCTGGGTCCAGGGCCGCCCGGCCGACGTCATGATCTCCCGCGCCCGCAGGTCCGCCACGGTCGAGCGCATGCTCTCCCCGTCGAGGACCCGCTTCACGACGTCGCGGATCACCGCCGCCTCAGCCTCGATGACTTCGCGCCCTGTCTCGTCGTACCCGTAGCACCGCACCGTCTCGACCCCCAGCAAACCCGGCCTGAACCCAGCCGACCTATAAGCTAGCAGTGCTCCATGGCAACGGGCTACCTACGGGCACATGGGAGTTAACAAACCGTGACTGCCACTCTCCCGCCACCGTAACCCCCCACCCTGCCGGGCCGGACGCCGGGACGCAGAGAGCCCGGGAACCGCGTGAGCAGGTTCCCGGGCTCTCCTCGCCATCCGCACGTCGCGGAGCCGGTCAGGCTGTGCTGTCCCCCGACAACTCCCCTGAGCGGCCCCGCGAGCCGCACAACCACATGCGGCAAGGCCGGTCACATTCAACCACTGCGACCCGATAGATCGCCACTACAGCGAAATCCACCGGTCGCCGTCGCGGTACTGGATCTCGACGCACCCATAGTTCGGCTGCCCGAAGTCGTACAGCGGCCCGAAGTCCGCGTCTCCCCCCGGCTCCTCCGCCGTCCAGATCAGCCCCTCGTACACCACGCCGCGCTCGCCCGGGTCGACGTGCTTCCCGTCGTCGATCGCGCTCTCGTCGATGTCACCCTCGTCGAGCAGCCGGAACCGGCGGCCCTCCGCCCGGGCCCGCTCGATCATCTCCTCGGTCGCCTGCCGGGGGCCGGCCGTCCCGACCTCCGACTCCGACGTGCCGTGCAGCTCGTGGTCCCGGTCCCGGGTCAGCACCCAGGCGTACGGGTTGTCGGGCCACTGCGCCGCCCGCTCGGCCTGGATCATCGCCATCGACACCATCGATCTCTCCTCCTCTACTCGACCCCGGCGCCGACCGGCACCCGGGCTTCCTGCTGGTCGCTTTCGCCGGTGACGTCGCCGCCGGCTTCCTGCTCGGCCTGGACCTCCGCCTTCGCCTCCGCGATGCGGTTCCGGCCCCACCTCTCGCTGCGCCCGAACCGGTCGCCGAGCGCCTTGCCCGTCAGCGGCTCGCCGGCCGCCAGCGAGTCCCGCCACGCCTTCCGGGCCGCCGCGTTCTCGTCGGCCGCCGGGTCCGGCGGCACCGGGTCCGGCAGCGGCAGCGGCTGCTGGGCCGGCCACGGCTCCGGCGGCACCACCACGTCCAGCGCCGGCATCGGCGCCCGCGCCGCCTGCGGCACCGGCGCGCGGTCCGGCACCGGCACGGGGTCCG
>NZ_JBJZOG010000116.1:0-17955 GCF_047200535.1 Micromonospora mangrovicola
GGAATTGGACTGCGACAGAGGCGAATTACCGGCGTCTGGCGGTCAGCCCGGCCAGGGTGACGGTGACCAGGCGCTGCACGGCGTCTGAACGGGGGACGGCGCCGCCTGCCTCGACTCTACCAACGCTCAACGCAACGGAGCCCTCGACCCAGCTCAGGGTGGTGTGGCGCAGCCAGTGTGTGGAGATGCCCTGGGCCGCCACCCACGGCAACTGCTGGCCGATGCGTTTCCACAGGTGGTCGTAGCGGCCGCTGGTGATCGGCCGCCCGTTGCCGTAGCGCAACAGAGGGTCGGTGGGCAGGACCGCGCCCCGGGCGCGGGCGTGTTCGTCGAGGTGGGCGGCCAGGTCGAGGGATCACAAGCATCCCGTCGTGCGGGTGGATGTCGACGCGGTGGCCCGGCGACCAGCCAAGCGCGCCCAGCAGCCCGCGTTCGGTCACCCGGCCGGGACGGTTCGCGCGAGCCACCCCGAGCAGGACCTCGTCCGGTGAGGCGGCCGCTGGTTGGCGTGGTGCGGGCAGCGCCGGCATCGGCGCCGGACGGGGTCGCCGTCTGCCGGGAAGCGGGACAGGGATGAACGCGCCGATGAGCGGCCCACGGTCGCGGTGGCGGGTTGGTGTCATGGCCGGTCCAACCGGCAACACGCCACCGTGCGCCGGGTACCAGATACGGCTCGCCGACGCCAGTGATCATTGGTTACGGCAGGTATGCCGTCCGCGCACCAGTGCGGAACCGAGCCCGACTCAGGATCGGTGGAACTCCACCAAAAGTGGTGTCCGAGGAGCGACACAACCCGGTTCCCAACGGGAGCTGCGCCTGTTCGGCACCATTTCGCTTACCTGGTCGGTGTTACCAGGGCCAGTGAACAGCAAGGTCTTCGGATCGGTCACCGGGTGATTCGGCGAGCATTTCGAGGAGGCAGCTCCGTCACCGTGGGCGCAGTCGTGGCTCGTCGACCGCCTACTCGTCTTCGCCCTCCTGCGGTGCAAGCTCCCCGCGACGGATGAGATAGCGGCAAGCAAAGTCGCTCAGCAACCAACCGCCCAACCAAGCGACCGCGGCGACGAAGATGAGGTCAAGAAAGGCGATCGCCGTAAGGCGACCAGCCCCCCAAGCGAGCGCGGCGATTACGCCAGCTGGCCAAGTGATCCATCGGCTTGGAACGCCTTCGTCCGGCCCCATCAAAGACCTCCCGAATCCTGGCGGCCTAAACAGAGGCCTCTGAACGTGGACCAAAACGATTAATCGGAATGGGCTTATACCGGAGGCCTGTCTCGTGGCATGTCGTTCATCGGCTCGTGGACTGAGAGTTTTCCAGGAGGCTACCCCTCGCGTCTGACTTGGTAAACCGTGATCGGACCTCGGCCTTTCGTTAAGGGCTGTTCAAGTCCTTGATCGAAAATCAGGAACGGGATCACCCCGACGGGCGGACATCCGGGCCCGGGTGGCCACCTCCATGAGGAAGGACATGTAGCTGCGGGTCAGGCCGATGGTCGGCGTGCAGGAAGTCGCAGGCAAGGGTCCCTTGGGCCTGCACGGTGCGGAACTGGGTTCAGGTGGGTCCTGTCCTCTGGGCGCAGGATTGACGCCCACGACGGACAAACGCGCACGTCAGCCCGTTTGCGCCGGGCTTCTGAACGGCACAGGGCAGGAGCACCTCCCGGTGACAGTGGTCAGCCGGCGTGGTCGCTGAGGTGGGTCTCCACCGACTCGACTGAGGGCGTCGTGTGGTGCTGGCTTGTGGTGCCTCCGAAGTACATCTGCGCGATGTCGGGGTCGGCCAGGATCGCCGCGGCCGGTCGCTGTGTGACGACCCGACCGCTCTCCATCACGATGCCGTCGGTGGCCATCCGCATGCCAAAGCGGACATTCTGCTCCACGATAAGGATCGTCTTGCCGCTGTCCCGCAGCAGCATGACCGACTCGAACAACGTGTGCAGCGCCTTCGGGTCGAGGCCGAGTGACGGCTCGTCGAGCAGCAGCAGTACCGGATCGAGCATCAAGGAACGGGCGAACTCCACCATGCGCCGCTGGCCGCCCGACAGGTTGCCCGCCTTGTCGTTGCATCGGTCCGCCACGATCGGGAAGAGCTCCGACACCTGGTCGTACCGCTTGCGGACAAGAAAGCGGTCCCGCCGGATGATGTACGCGCCGAGAAGGACGTTCTCCTTCACGGTGAGGTTGGGGAAGAGGGCATTCGACTGCGGCACCTGGGAGATCCCCCGCTGGAGGATCTCCGACGGAGAGCAGTGATGGATCAGCTCTCCCGCGAGGGTGATCTCCCCCAGGCGGGGTGTCAGCAATCCGCTGACGGTCCGAAGCACGGTGGACTTCCCGGCACCGTTCGGCCCGACGATGCAGGCGATGGCGCCTTTCTGCACCTCGATGTCGACACGTTGCAGCACGTCGCCGCCGCCGTAGCCGGCGACCACGCCTTTCAGCTGAAGCATCAGTTCGCCACCTCCTGTGCCACCTTGAAGTCATCGCCCAGGTAGGCGTCGATCACGGCTGGGTCGGTCTGGATCTGGGCGGCCGTTCCACTGGCCATGGTCGCGCCACGGCTCAGCACATGGATCGGGTCGCACAGGTCGAGGACGAACGGCATGTTGTGCTCCACGATCAGGAAGGTCTTCCCGTAAGAGTTCAGCTCGCGGATCATCTCGCCCATCCGCTCGATCAGCACCGGGTTGATGCCCCCGGCCGGCTCGTCGAGCAGGATGAGCTTCGGGTCGAGCATGAGCACCTGAGCGAGCTCGACGAGCTTCTGCTGCCCGTAGGAGAGGGCGTGCGCCTTCTGGTCACGGAACGCGCGCATCCCGACGAACTCCAGCAGCTCCTCGGCCGCCTTGGCCTCCTTGCCGCTCACCGCGATGCGGCCCAGCTGGGAGAACGAGAAGGATCGCTGCGCGGCCACCACATTTTCGAGCACCGTCATCTCGCCGAACAGCCGCGTGAGCTGGAACGTGCGTCCCAGCCCTCGGTGCGCACGCTCCCAGGACGGCAGCTTCTCGATGTGCTCACCGGCGAAGATGATCTCGCCGGCGTCAGCCGTGATCGTGTTGTCGATCAGGTTGAAGACGGTGGTCTTGCCGGACCCGTTGGGCCCGATCAGGCCCGTGATCGTGCCCTCCGGCACCACGAGCGAGCAGCCGTCCACGGCGTTGAGACCGCCGAAGTGCTTCCGGAGACCCCGTACCTCGAGGAGGGGCCGAGGCTCCGCCTCGGTCCGGTCCACGACCTGCACCCGGTCGGTGAGGGAGGCGAAACTTCCGCCGGTGCCGATCCGTGCTCCCACCAGTCCGGCCTTGCCGACGGTACGACGACGCTGGAGCAGCGATTCGATGGCTGGCAGGATGCCCTTGGGCAGGAAGATCACGACGAGCACGAGCAGACCGCCGAAGAGGTACAGCCTCGCGTTGCCCCCACCGAAGTCGTTGTTGGCGATCTCGTTCAGGGGCTCGATCAGGAACGCGCCGAGCACCGGCCCCCACAGCGTCGCCTTCCCGCCGACCAGCAGGGACAGGACGAGCTGCACGCTGATCAGGATGCTGAACATGCCGCGCGGGTCGATGAAGGTCAGGTAGTAGCCGTAGACGGCACCGGCCATGCCGACGAAGACGGTGCTCGCCACGAAAGCGATCATCTTCTCGACCGGCAGGTTAATCCCGATCGTCGCCGCCTTGGTCTCGTCCTCCCGGATCGCGATGAGCCCCATGCCGAGCTTGGTCCGGCGGATCCACCACGTCATCAGCAGCTGCAGCGCCAGGATGGCGATGAGGGCGTAGTAAAACGGCCAGTTGATGATGTCCCGGCCCCAAGACGGGAGCGGCAGGGTCAGACCGGCCGTCCCGTTGGTCAGGCTCACCCAGTTGATCGCGATGACCTGGACCAGGAACAGGAACGCGACCGTGATGATGACGAACGATGGTCCGCGCGAGCGCAGGGAGACCAGACCGAGCACGACGGCGACGGCGGGGGCGACGAGGCCCGCCGCCGCCACCCACAGCCAGGGGGAGACCGACTCGAACCGGGCTGCGAGCACGCCGATGGTGTAGCCGCCCAAGCCGATGAAGGCCCCTTGCCCGAGAGAGACGTAGCCGGCGAAGCCCGTGATGATGTTCAGTCCGCTCGCGCCGATCGCGAACACCAGGGACAGGATCACCATGTTCTGGTAGAAGGCGTCATCGGTGAGCAGCGGGAACGCCAGCAGCAGGACGGTGGCGACTGCCACCAGCAGGCGCCCGATCCGGAGGGGCTGGGTCAGAAGGCTGAGAGACTTGTTCACGCCGGCACCGCATCCTCACGCATCCGGGTGCCGAGCAGTCCTTGCGGACGGATCAGCAGGACGGCGAAGACGATCGCGTAGGGCACGGCCGTCGCCCACGAGGGCGAGACGTATGCCGCGGTCAGCGTCTCCGCCACACCGAACATCACCGCTGCCAAGATCGCTCCGTTCACACTTCCCATGCCTCCGAGCACGACGATCGCCAGCAGCCGCGCGATCCACTGGTAGTGAGCGCCGGCGACGAACGGGTAGAGCACTCCGACGATCGCTCCACCCGCTCCCGCCGCGGCGATCCCGAGGGCGAAGACGAGGGCCGCCACCGCGGCCACCTTGATCCCGACCAGCTCGGCGCCGGCCGGGTTGATGGCCGCGGCGCGGATCGCCCGTCCGAGCCAGGTCTTCGTCAGCACAAGACCCAACGTCACCAGAACCAGCACCGCCACGAGTCCGCCGTACACCTCAGCCTTGGGCAGGAACAGCCCTGCCACCGTGAACGACTCGTCCGCGTAGCCGGGCCGAATCGCGGTGGAGTTGTTCCCCCAGATGGTGCCCAGCGCCGCTTCGATGATCAGGGCCAGGCCGAAGGTGAGGAGCACCGTCGACGCCATCGGGGCCGTCCGGATGGGCGCCACCACAAGCTTGTAGGTGACCCACCCGATGGCACCGACAACCGGCGTGGTGACGAGGCTGGCAAGCAGCGGGTCGATACCGAGCCCGTTCCACAACGTGTAGGTCAGGAAGGCTGCGAGGATCAGGAACGCGCCGTGGGCGATGTTGATCACTCGCATGACCCCGAAGATCAGGGTCAGGCCTCCTGCCACGAGGGCGTAGACCCCGCCCAGGAGCAGGCCCAGGATCAGGTTCTGGATGAACTGGATCATCAGCCAGCGCCTCCCGGCTTCCAGCCCATGATGATGTTGTCGGTGGTCGCGCTCTCCTTGGGAAGGACGAACTCGACCTTGCCCTTCTGCCACTGGCCGATCAGGAACTGACCGATCGGGCTGCCGTCGGCGTTCCACTTGAGCGTACCGAGGATCGTCTCGACGCTGTTCTTACGAAGCCAGTCCGCCATGGCGGCCTGATCCTTGACGTTGCCGACCGCCTCGACGGCTGCCTTGAGTACCTGACCCGCGGCGAAGGCGTCGGCAGCGTCCTCCGGCGGGAGACCGCCGTACATCTCCTTGTACTTCGCCACGAACTCCTTGTTTCCGGGGGTGTTCGCCTGGGGAGCGTGGCTCACGGCGTACATGACGCCCTCGGTGTTCTGGATGCCCACAGCGTTGGCGTACTGGTCACCGTTCGAGGGGGTGCTCGTCTGGTACAGCCAGTGGGGCTTGTAGTTGGCCTTGAGCATCGCGCGGGTCATGCCGACCCCGTCCTCAAAGACCGCGCCGTGCACCACCAGGTCCGGTGCCTTCGCCTTCATCGCGTTCACGATGGTGTCGAAGTTCTTGGTGTCGATCGCGTACGTCTGCTCGTACACGGTCTGGATCCCGGCCTTCTCGAGGATCGACTTGATGCCCTCGACCGTAGGCACCGCGAACGGGTCGTCGATGGTCGGGTAGGCCGCGGTCTTCGGGCGCTGGTCCGCGGGCAGGCCGGCGATCCAGTGGGCGAACACCTCGCCCTGCTTGTCGGCGGTCGCCTGCTGGCTGAAGAAGACGTACTTGAAACCGCGGCTGAAGATCTTCGGAGAGGCACCGGCCGGCTCGACGTAGAGCATCTGGTTGCGCTCGGCGACGGCCGACGCGGGGAGGTTCAGCAGCGAGGAGAACGTCCCCAGCAGGAGGTCGACCTTGTCCTGGCTGATCAGCGCGTTGTAGTCCGCGACGATGGTGTTCTGGTTGGACGCGTCGTCCTTGATGACCAACTCCACCTTACGGCCGTGCAGACCGCCGCTGTCGTTGATCATCTTCTGCCAGACTTCGTAGCCCTCCTTGGCGGCCTTGCCCGGCTGGGAGAACTCACCGGTCAGCGGGAGCGACGCACCGATCTTGATCGGTTCGTCGGTGTTGTCGCTGTCCTTACTTGTACCGCCACCACAGGCGGCTAGTCCGAGCGCAAGGAGAGTGCTGAGCGCTACCGCCTGTACACGACGGCCGGTCGCGGGAGTCACCATTCTTCCTCCTAGGTAGCCGCAATCGATTGCGGTCTCGATGCAGTCTTGTGAAGCCGGCCACACGCTGTCAAGCATCTTCACGGACCATCTTCGTTGCAATCGCTTGCACAGTCCGGCATGGTGACAGCACAACCTCAAGGCGCTGAGGTAGGAGGTCGGCATGGTGGTGGGCCACAGCGGAGCGGGGGGCTTGGCGTCGGAGGTCGCCGACGTCGTTGTCATCGGCGCAGGGCATAACGGGCTCGTGTGCGCGGCCTACCTCGCGCGCGCCGGCCTCGACGTCGCCGTCCTCGAAGCAGCCGACCAGCTCGGCGGGAACACGCGCACCGAGGAGCTGACCCTGCCCGGGTTCGCGCACGACTCCTGCTCGAGTGCGCACGTGCTGATCCAGTCCAATCCGATGATCCGGGACGACGAGATCGGGTTGCTCGCGACGTACGGGCTGAAGTACCTCCACACCGACCCGGCGGTGGTGCTGCCCCAGCCCGACGGCACGAGTCTGGTGATGCACCGCGACCTGGACGGGACCGCGGCGGAGATCGCGCGGTTCTCGTGGCAGGACGCCCGCGAGTTCACCGCGATGGTGACCGAGTGGGGCGCCGGCCTTGCCGCGGTGCACGGCCGCTGGAGCTCCGGGCTGGCGCTGGGAGCCGGCGCGGCGGCATCCCGCTATCGGGACCTTCGGCGGCAGAGCGCGTGGGACGTGGTGCACCGGCGGTTCGCCCATCCCGCAGTCCGCTCGTTCGTGCTCTGGCTCTCGATGGCGACGATCCAGGACCCGCGGCGGCCCGGCACAGGCGTACTCCCCTCGTCCCTGACGGCGGGCCGGCTGAGCTTCGGTTGGGCGACACCAGTCGGGGGCTCCCAGGCCCTTCCCGACGCCTTGACGGCGCTCATTCGAGACCACGGGGGAAGGGTGGTGACCTCGGCCGGGGTCGCCCGCATCGAGGTGACGCGGGGGCGGGCCCGAGCGGTACGAACCACCGACGGTCGGCGTGTCGAGGCGCGCCGGGCCATCGTCTCCAGCGCCCACTTGGCCAACCTCGCGGACATGCTCGAGGGCGCCGGAACGCCGGGGGACCTCGCGAACGCGCGTGACCGGTGGCGGCCCGGACTCAGCGTGTTCGCGGTGCACGCAGCGCTGCGGCGGGACCTGGAGTACGCCTCGACGGGCGGGCCGCTTCGCTCGGCGGCGGCCGGGCTGGGCAGCACCGACGGGATGGTGGCCCAGATCGATGCGCACCACCGCGGTGAAGCCAAAGCCCGGGACCCTTGGCTTCTCGTCGTCGGGCAGAGCGCCGTCGACCCGAGCCGGGCGCCCGAGGGCCAGGCGACCTTCAAGATCCTCACCATCGCGCCGTACGCGCTCGCGGACGGACGGGACTGGGCCGACGCCAAGGAGGAGTACGCCGACGCGCTCGTGGAGCGGGTGCGCCGTCGAGTCGACGGGCTCGCGCCGGACGACATCCTGGCGCTGCGCGCGGAGTCGCCCGTGGACGTGGCGCGGCACAATCGCCACAACGCCTGCGGATCCTGTCACGGCGGGGAGTTCGTCACCCCCGATGGAGGCGTCATCCCGGGCTGGCCGACGTACACCACGTCGGTGCCCGGCCTCTTCCTCACCGGCGCCACGACTCATCCCGGCGGCTCGGTCTCCGGACGGCCCGGGCGCAATGCGGCTCGGGCCGTCCTGTCCGCGCTCGGCATCGACCCGGCCACGGTGATGGGGCCGACGTAGCCGGCTCAGGCCAGCATCCGCAGGGGCCTTTCGAGCAATCCCACCAACGCCTCCATCCACCTCGCCGCCACGACGCCGTCCACCGGCCGGTGGTCGACGGACAGCGTCACGCGCATGACTGGTCGCACCCGCAGCTTCCCCTGGCGTGCGACCGGCTCCTCGCGGACCGCGCCGACCGCGAGAATCGCCGCCTGCGGCGGGTTGATGATCGCCGCGAACTCCTCCGTTCCGAACATCCCGAGGTTCGTCACGCTGATCGTTCCGCCCTCCAGCTCCTCCTGGCGGAGCCTGCCGTTGCGGGCTCGCTCGGCGAGCTCGCGGGTCGCGCGGGACACCTCCGTCACCGTCATGGATTCCACGCCTCGCACGACCGGGGTCAGCAGCCCGCGCTCGGTGGCGACCGCGACCGAGACGTCCACGGCGGCATACTGACGGACCGCGTCCGGCGACCAGGTCACGTTCATCTCCGGCACGAGGGCGTGGGCCCGGCCGACCGCCGTAACCACGAGATCGTTGAGCGACAGCTTCACGTCGGCACCGTCGTTGAGCTCTGCGCGGAACTTCACCAGCCGGCGCACGTCGATGGTCGCGCGGAGGTAGAAGTGCGGGGTGCTCTGCTTGCTTTCGGTGAGCCGAGTCGCGATGGCGCGCCGCATCCTCGAGTGCGGGATCTCCGTGAAGCCGCCAGAAACCGCCACCGCAGGCCCTGTCGACAGCTGCTCCGCCGGCGCTCGCAACGGTTCGTCGGACCGGGCATTCATCCGTTCGGCAAGGACCGCTTCCACGTCCCGTCGGAGGATGCGGCCCCCGGGACCGGTCCCGCGGATCGTCTCGGTGGCCAGGCCCGCCTCCCGGGCGAGGCGCCGGGCGAGCGGGCTGGTGAAGATCCGAGCCCGGTGCTCGCCGTTGGGCGTCGTCAGCTGGTCGGCCGGCGCTGGTTCGGGCAGGGCGCCGGCACCGGTGTTCGCCGTGCCGCCCTCGGGGTCGACGCGAGCCGCCGGCTCAGCGACCGGCCCGGCTGCGTCTGCGGAGCCGATCCCGAGCTCCGTCAGAAGCACCTCGAGGTCGCTGACCTGCTCGCCCGGGTCGCCCAGCACGGCGATGGGAGCCCCGACGTCGACCTTCGACCCTGGCGCGACCAGTCGCTTGAGGACCATCCCGTCGGCATCGGCCTCGATGTCGACCAGCGCCTTCTCAGTCTCCACAGTGGCGATCGAATCCCGTGCCGAGAACGCGGTCCTCTCCTCCACCGTCCAGTCCTGCAGGATCGCCTCGGTGGCGTTCGCCGCGATTCCGGGCATGCGCAACAGTCTGGCCATGTTCAGTACCTCGCCATCTCTGTCAGCTTCGCCACGACCTCATCGGTCCGGGCGATCGCGGCCCGTTCCAGCACCTTGCTGATACTCGGTGAGGCCTGCCCGCCCGTGACCCGTTGCACCGGCTGGTCGAGCCAGTCGAAGAACCGCCGGTGGATCTCGTCGGCGAGCCAGCCGCCGTACGACGTACCGACCGCTCCCTGTTCGGCGATCAGCACGTTGTTGGTCTTCTTGATACTCTCGCCCACGGTGTCCCAGTCGAGGCTCGCCCGGTCGAGCCAGCGAAGGTCCACCACCTCGGCGTCGATGTCGACCTGCTCGACGGCTTCGAGCACGTAGCGGACCATCGCGAGGTAGGAGATGACCGTGACGTCGGAGCCACTGCGCTGGACGGCTGCCTTGCCGACCGGCAGGCAGTAATCCAGGTCGTCGACGGGGCCGAGGCCGGTGGAGGCGTAGAGGTCGACGTGCTCGAGGACGACGACCGGGTCCTTGCACCGCAGGGCACTGTTCATCAGGCCCACGTAGTCGAACGGCGTCGTGGGCGCCACGATCCGCCAGCCGGGAGCGGTGACGAAGATTCCGGCCGGGTCCATCGAGTGCTGGGAGCCGTAGCCGGTGCCCATGGCGACCTTGCTGCGGAGCACGAACGGCATATCGCCGGTGCCTCCGAACATGTGCCGGGCCTTGCCGATCTGGTTGAACAGCTGGTCGGCCGCCACCCACATGAAGTCGGCGTACATGAACTCCACCACCGGCTTGAAGCGGCCGTCGAGGGCGATGCCGCCGCCAAGTCCCGCGAACGCGTTCTCGCTGATCGGGGTACCGAGCACCCGGTCGGGGAACCGCTCCTTGAGCCCCCGGGTGGCGCCGTTGGTGCCGCCGTTGAGCCGGTGCACGTCCTCGCCCATCACTACGACGGAGGCGTCGGTCTCCATCCGGCGGGTCATGACACCGGCGACGGCGTCGATGAACTTCTGTTCGGCGAGCGCCCCGGTGAACGAATCCACGTCGGCCAGCGGAGCCTCGTCGAACTCGCTCAGGTCGCCCCGCACGCCGACGTCGACGAACGCCGGGTCGGGCCACTCGCTGTCCTTGATCCGGCGCTGGCCCGGCTTCCCACCGGGCACGGGCTCGAGCAGGACATCGGTGGTGTCGGCCATGGCCTTCCTGGCGCGGGCCACGACGTCGTCGATCTCGGGTTGCGTCATGATGCCGCGCCGGAGCAGCTGGGCGGACAGCTGCTTGATCGGGTCGCGGTCGCGCCAGCGCTTCTCCTCCGCCTTGCTGCGGTAGCCGAAGGCGCTTCCCGGAAAGCCGCCGTTCTGGTGGAAGTACCGGTAGGTGTCGGCCTCGATGATCGTGGGCCCGTTACCGGCCCGCATGTGCGCGACCGCCTCCTTCATCGCCAGGTAGACGGCCAGCGGGTCCATCCCGTCGACCTTCCAGCTGGCGATGTTGAACCCCGGCCCACGACCGGAGAGCCGGGGCTCGCCGGTGGCCTCGAACACGCCGGTGGAGACGGCGTACTGGTTGTTCTCGATGAAGAAGCAGACCGGCAGCTTCCAGGCGGCCGCCAGGTTGAAGGTCTCCAGCGTCGAGCCGATGTTGACGGCTCCGTCACCGAAGTAGGTGACCGAGACCGCGTCCGTGCCGGCCTGCCGGTGAGCCCAGGCGAACCCGGCCGCCTGCGGCACGCCGCCGCCCACGATGGCGTTCGTGCCCATCGCGCCGGCTTCCTTCCACTGCAGGTGCATGGAGCCGCCGCGGCCGTGGCTGAAGCCGCGGTCCAGCCCGCAGATCTCGGCCAGCGTGCGCAGCAGCACCTCACGGATCTCGTCGGTCAGCTCCTTGGTTGGGTCGAGCCCCTTGGGCGCGACGTGGTTCAGCGCCTTCGCGAGGAACTGGTGGTGGCCGCGGTGGGAGCCGTTCACCGCGTCCTGGCTGGTGAGGGGCAGCGCGGAGCCGACCGCGCCAGCCTCCTGACCGATGCTCGAGTGCGCCGGCCCATGGATCAGACCTGCCCCCGCCAGCTCGAGCACCGTCTCCTCGAAGGTACGGATCAGCACCAGCTGGCTGAGCATTGTGGTGAGCAACGCGGGCTCAGCGGCGTCCCAGTCCTCCGCGGTCACCACGAGCTCGACCCACGGCGCTGCGGGCTCCAGCTTCCTGTGGTCGGTCATCTCCGCCTCCTCTGGTGTCTGGCGACAGACTGGCACAGCTTTGGATCCAAATCCAGATCCTGCTGGACGCTGGACATAGGGCTTGCACGTGATTCAGTATCGGAGACACAGGAGATGTGGAAGGAAGGGATCCAAAGTGGGATTGCCCGGGCTGCGTCGACTGGACCACGTCGGCTTCACCGTGCCGGACCTCGAGGAGGCGACGCACTTC
Source organism: Micromonospora mangrovicola (assembly GCF_047200535.1). Lineage (NCBI taxonomy): Bacteria > Bacillati > Actinomycetota > Actinomycetes > Micromonosporales > Micromonosporaceae > Micromonospora > Micromonospora mangrovicola. Next base: position 11,853 of record NZ_JBJZOG010000116.1, read on the forward strand.
CTCGTCGACGTACTCGGCTGTGAATACCTCTACTCGCTCGGCCCCTTCCGGAGCGCTGACGACGACTGGATGACCGAGCACCTGAACGTGCACCCGCGGGCAGAGGTGGTGGAGAACCGGTTCTTCCGCTGCGGAGAGCAGGCAGTGTTCGAGGTCTTCTCCTACACCTCGCCGGACCAGCGGAACGCGATTCCCCGCAACAGCGACGTCGGCGGCCACCACGTCGCCTTGTACGTCGACGACCTCGACGAAGCCATCGCGCACCTGGTGCGGCACGGGGTCCGGGTGCTGGGCGGACCGACGGCGAGCAAGGGTCCGGCGGAGGGCAACCGCTGGGTCTACTTCCTGTCGCCCTGGGGGATGCAGTTCGAGTTGGTCTGCTACCCGAACGGCAAGGCATTCGACCGGGAACGTGCCGAGCAGGAGGCGACGGCATGACCGAGGGCATCATCGCGCCGGCCCCTCCCGCTGAGCCGAACGCCACCGGGGCGGCGAGCGCCCGTGTCGCCGCCTTCCTGCGCACGGCGATCCTGAACGGAGACATCGCCCCAGGCGAGCGGATTCGCCAGGAGGAGGTGGCCGAGCGCCTCGGTGCGAGCCGGCTGCCGGTCCGCGAGGCCCTCCGGATCCTGGAGGCCGAGGGGCTCACCGAGCACGAGCCGCACAAGGGGGCACGCGTGCCCAAGCTCTCCATGCACGAGGTGGACGTGATCTACCAGATGCGCGAGCGGCTGGAGCCGCTGGCGCTGAGCGAGAGCATCCCCCACCTGGAGGCCGCGGAGCTGGAGCGGCTCGCGGAGATCCAGAGCCGGATCGAGGCCGACATCGATATGCGGTCGTTCCTCGCGCTGGACCGCGAGTTCCACCTGCTCACCTACACCGGTTGCGGCATCGAGCAGCTGACCGGCATGGTGACCAGGCTGTGGAACTCTACCCAGCACTACCGCCACGCGTTCATGACGCTCAGCGGACCGGGCCGGATGTGGGTGGTCAACGCCGAGCACCGGCTCCTGCTGGACGCGATCGAGCGCCGCGACACCGTGGACGCGGAGCGCTACCTGGGTGGGCACATCCGGCGTACCCGGATCGAGCTGCAGCGGCACCCCGAGGTGTTCGACGGAGAGCGGCGATGACCAGCACCTTCCGCTTCACCGTCAACAGCAAGCCGGTCACGGTCGAGGCCGATCCGGACACGACGCTGCTGTCGCTGCTGCGCAACCACCTGAACCTCAGGGGCAGCCGGTTCGGCTGCGGCTTGGGCCTGTGCGGCGCCTGCTTCGTCCGCGTCGACGGCAACGTCGTACCGTCCTGCGACACGCCCCTGTGGTCCGTGAACGGCCGATCAGTCGTGACCGTCGAGGGGCTCGGGTCGGACGGGCAGCTGCACCCCGTGCAGCAGGCGCTGCTCGACGAGCAGGCCGCACAGTGCGGCTTCTGCATCTCCGGCATCGCGGTGCACGCCGCGGCGCTGCTGGAGGACAACCCGCACCCATCGGCTGAGCAGGTGGCGCAGGCCCTGGACCGGAACCTCTGCCGCTGCGGGGTCCAGCGCCGGATCGTCGACGCGGTGGTGAAGGCGGGTGAAGCCGGGTCATGACGCTGACCGACCACGGTCTGCCCCGGGACCTCGCCGCCAACCCGCGACTGTCCCAGTGGATCGGCGTCACCGCGGACGGCCGCATCGGCCTGAGGGTCGGGAAGGTCGAGCTCGGCCAGGGGATCCTGACCGCCCTCGCGCAGGTGGCCGCCGAGGAGCTCGCCGTACCGCTCACCTGCATCGAACCGGTTCCCGCGCACACCGGCCTCGGCCCGGACGAGGGACTCACGGCGGGAAGCACCTCGATCTTCGACGCCGCCCCGGCTGTCCGGCTCGTTGCGGCGCACGCGCGGGCGCTCTTCGTAGCCGAGGCGGCCCGGCGCTGGGGGGTCGAACCGGCGGACGTGGCCGTCGAGGACGGAACGTTCAGCTGCCGAAAGAACGAGCGGCGAACGTCGTACGCCGAGCTGGCCGGCTCGGTCGACCTCGACCGCGACGTGGACGCCGGTGTCGCGATGACGAGCACCGTCGACATGCGGCTGGTCGGCACCAGCGCGCCGCGGATGGACCTGCCCGACAAAGTGGCCGGCCGACCCCGCTACATCAGTGACCTCAGGCTGCCCGGCATGCTGTTCGGCCGCGTGGTGCGGCCACCGTCCCCGGGGGCGCGGCTCACCGCCGTAGGTGACGTGCTCGCCGGGCGCGCTGAGCTGCAGGTGGTCCGGGACGGTTCCTTCCTCGGTGTGGTGGGCCCGGACGAGTTCCAGGTCGCGCGCGCCGCAGAGCGCCTCCGCGACGCGACCGAGTGGGACGAGCAGGACACGCTGCCGGACGAGTCCGACATGAGCGCCTTCCTGCTGCGCGGCCCGCACGAGAACATCCCGGTTCTAACGGAGGACATCGGCGTCACCACACCCACCCGTCGGGTGGCGGCACGGTACAGCCGGCCCTTCCTGGCGCACGCGTCCATCGGCACGAGCTGCGGCGTCGCGCGGTGGGACCGCGGCGGACGGCTCTTCGTGTGGAGCCACAGCCAGGGCATCCACAAGCTCCGCGACGCCATCGCCCAGGCGCTCGGGCTCGACGCCGAGAAGGTCACCGTGGAGCACGCCGAGAACGCCGGCTGCTACGGCCACAACGGCGCAGACGACGCGGCCTTCGACGCCGTCCTGCTCGCGCGCGCGGTGCCGGGCGTGCCCGTCCTGGTCCAGTGGACCCGACAGGACGAGCTCGGCTGGTCGCCCTTCGGATCGGCCATGGTGGCCGAGGTGGCGGCGGAGCTCTCCGAGGCGGGGCAGGTCGCCGGGTGGACCTACGACGTGTACGGCCAGGGGCACACGGCCCGGCCCGGCTACCGGGGAACTCCCGGCCTGCTGGCCGGCGCCTACCTGGAGCGACCGCTGCCCAGCCCGGTCGCCGACGACCCGCCCCTGACCGCCGGTGGCGGCACCACCCGCAGCGCCGTTCCGATCTACACCGTAGGCGCGCGGCGGATCACCGGACATCGTCTCGTCGAGACCCCGATCCGGTCCTCCGCGCTGCGCGCGCTCGGGGCCTTCATGAACGTGTTCAGCATCGAGTCTTTCATGGACGAGCTCGCCGCGACGTGCGAGGAGGACCCGCTCAGCTTCCGGCTCCGCCACCTCCAGGACGACCGGGCGCGGGCGGTCCTGGAGGCCGCAGCGAGGGTCGCCCGATGGGGCACGCCGGTTCCCGAGGGACGTGGGCGCGGCATCGGCCTCGCCCGGTACAAGGACCGGGGCGCCTACTGCGCGGTGGTCGTGGACGTCGAGGCCGAGGAGCGTGTCGTCGTCCGCAAGCTGACCGTCGCGGTCGACGTCGGCCGGGTCATCAACCCGGACGGCGTCCGCAACCAGATCCAGGGTGGCGCCACCCAGGCCACGAGCTGGACGCTCAAGGAGCGGGTGCGCTTCGACCGGCGACGGGTGACCAGCGTCGACTGGGAGACCTATCCGATCCTGCGGTTCAGCGAGGCGCCGGAGGTCGACGTACACCTGGTCGACCGGCCCGATCTGCCGTCCGTCGGCGCCGGCGAGGCGGCCCAGGGCCCCACCGCAGCAGCCATCGGCAACGCGGTCGCGAGCGCCCTCGGCGTTCGCGTCCGTGACCTACCCATCACGACCGAGGCCGTCATCGCAGCCATCGAGTCACAGACCGAGTCAACTACCCGCCCATGAATGGGCGGGCTTGCGGATCAACCCCGCTACTGGGTGCAACGAGGTGCCGCGTGTGGGCGATTGACTGCGCCCCAGCCGTCCACACCGCGCTGGGCGATGTTGACGGCCGCATTCCGGTCGGCGTGGGCAACGACCCCGCACGACCGGCAGATGAAGGTGGCCTGGTCGGGCCGGTTCCGCTTGTCCCGGTGACCACACTGCGCACACGTCTGCGAGGTGTACGCCGGGTCGACCTGGACAACAGCGACACCGGCCCGGCGGGCCTTGTAGGTCAGGAAGGAGCCGAGCTGGGCGAACGCCCACGAATGCACCACGGCCCGTTGGGGCTTGCGCAGCCGTACCCTCTGCCGGATCCCCGTCAACTGCTCGACGGCGATCCCGCGCGAGGTGCGTGCGGCCTCGGCCACGATGCTTTTCGAGATCACATGGTTGGTGTCGGTGGCATGCCGCGCTTCCTTGCGCTTGCGCCGGGCCAGCAGCCGCCGCGCGGACTTGGTGCCCTTGGCGTGCAGACGGGCGCGCAGTCGCAGCTGCCGCCGACGGTAGCGGTTCAACTTCTCCCCGGTGTACATGCGCCCGTCGGAGTCGGTGGCGATGTTCACCACGCCGAGATCCACGCCAAGGAACCCCTGCGGTTCGACCGGATCAGCCTCGGCAACCTCGACGGTGGCGTACAGAAACCACATGCCGTCGCGGTACACGAGGTCGGATTCCCCGACGGGCAACTCGGCCACGGCCTTGAGCTGGTCAGGCGAACCGGTGTAGGCGACGCCCTTCAACCGTCCGTCGATCGTCCAGATCGACACCGTGCGCGCGTCCGACTGCCACGACAGCATCCTGGCGTCGTACGGCTGCGCGGCGTCCCAGCGGAATCGGACCGGCGTCGCCTCGACCCGCCGCCGCCGCGGCGACCCTGGCTTGCCGTAGGTACCGGCCTTAATGTTGGCATGCAGGGTGGTGTAAGCGTCGGCGACCTTTTTAATGACGTGCTGCGCGGCCTGCGCCCCGAGCCGGAAGTCGGTCTTGATGCCATGGTAGGCGTGCCGGCGCAGGTCGTAGCTGCGGTAGCAGCCGATATCGCGGGCCATCTGCGCCACATCGGAGGCCGCCTCGTTGCAGGCGCGCAGAGTCGCCGTCAGCGCGGACGCCTGCTCCGGAGTCGGCAGCAGCTTCACCTGCACGACCAACCTCACATCGCCATTGTCTATGTCACCTCGATGGACTCCAAGACCCAGACGTACGCAGAGGGCGCAGCGTCACACGTGTACTTGGTCTTCACAACCAAGTACCGGCGCGGCGCCTTCACCGACCTGATCCTCACCCGCTGCCAGCAGGTCATGTCCAAGGCGTGCGAAGACTTCGGCGCGCAGCTGCGCGAGTTCAACGGCGAAGACGACCACGTCCACCTGCTCGTGCACTACCCGCCAGCCGCGGCATTGTCGAAGTTGGTCGACTCGCTCAAGGGTGTCTCGGCCCGGTATCTACGGCAGGAGTTCCCGTCCCACCTCAGTCGGTATCTGTGGGGAGGCCACCTGTGGTCGCCGTCGTACTTCGCCGCCTCGTGCGGCGGTGCCCCACTGGACGTGGTCAAGGAGTACATCGGGAACCAGCAACGTCCAGATCCGTGACGGCGTTCCTCTCGGCCGTAAACGGCCGGGGTTCCCGCCTTATTCACTATTCACTGCGGAAGCTCCGCCCACCCAGAAAAAGGAGTACCACTATGGCCGACCCGTACCTCAGCTACGTGCCGCTGGAGCAGATGGACGAGCGGATGCAGGAGGAGATGCACCGCTGCGCTCGCGAGGGCACCCCGCGTCCGGAGAGCTCCGCGGTACGCGCCCACGCGCCGAACGCGTTCTGGGCCTTCGCCGACTCGTGGAAGGCGCTGTTCCACAGCGGCGTGTGTGACCACGCGATCAAGGACCTGTGCCGGGTCTACATCTCACGGACCGTGAAGTGCGAGTTCTGCGGCAACCAGCGCTCCGCCAAGGCTGCCGCCGCGGGCCTGGCGGAGGCGAAGTACGACGACCTCCTCAACTTCGAGTCCTCCGACAAGTACGACGAGCGGCAGAAGGCCGCCCTCGCCTACGCGCAGGCGATCGCCTGGGGGGAGGAGGACCTCGACAAGTTCTGGGGGCGTCTCCGTGAGCACTTCACGGAGCCGGAGCTCGTGGAGCTCGGCTGCTTCATCGCCCTGACGTTCGGGCAGCAGAGCTGGATCCGACTGCTCGGCATCGATCATCATCAATATATGGCCGGCACCGGCGCGTCGATGGCGCCGGGCTTCCGCACCGCGGAGGAACTGGCGGCGAGCAAGGCGCGCGACGACTACTGGGCGAGGCGGTAGCAGCTGCAGCCCGGGACCCAT
>NZ_JBJZOG010000117.1:0-17294 GCF_047200535.1 Micromonospora mangrovicola
CGACCCAGTCCAGGGTGCGCTGCACGGCCTTGCGCCAGTTGCGCAGCTCCCGTTCCCGGTGCGCCGAGTCCATGGTGGGCTCCCACTGGGCGTCCGAGCGCCACTGCTCGCGCAGGGTGGCCAGGTCCGGCCAGAAGCCGACCGCCAGGCCGGCCGCGTACGCGGCGCCGAGGCAGGTGGTCTCGGTGATCCGGGAGCGGACCACCGGCACGTCGAGGACGTCGGCGAGGAACTGCATGAGCAGCGTGTTGCCGGTCATCCCGCCGTCCACCCGCAGCCGCCGCAGCGCCACGTCGGAGTCGGCGTTCATCGCGTCGACCACCTCGCGGGTCTGCCAGGCGGACGCCTCCAGCGCCGCACGGGCCAGGTGCCCCTTGGTGATGTAGGCGGTCAGCCCGGCGATCACGCCCCGGGCGTCGCTGCGCCAGTGCGGCGCGAACAGCCCGGAGAAGGCCGGCACCACGTAGCAGCCGCCGTTGTCCTCGACCGTGCGGGCCAGCTCCTCGACCTGCGGGGCGGTGGAGATCAGGCCCAGGTTGTCGCGCAGCCACTGCACCAGCGAGCCGGTGACCGCGATGGCGCCCTCCAGCGCGTACACCGCGGGCTGGCCGTCGATCCGGTACGCGACCGTGGTGAGCAGGCCGTGCCCGGAGGCGACCGGGCTGGCGCCGGTGTTGAGCAGCAGGAAGCTGCCGGTGCCGTAGGTGCACTTGGCCTCGCCGGGCTGGAAGCAGGTCTGTCCGAAGAGGGCGGCCTGCTGGTCGCCGAGCGCGCTGGCCACCGGCACCCCGGCGAGCACCCCGTCGGCCGTGCCGTAGATCTCGGCCGAGGAGCGGATCTCCGGCAGCATCGCCGCCGGCACCCGCAGCGCGTCGAGCAGCTCCGGGTCCCAGGCCAGGGTCTTCAGGTCCATCAGCATGGTGCGGCTGGCGTTGGTCACGTCGGTGACGTGCCGGCCGGTCAGTTTCCAGATCAGCCAGCTGTCCATCGTGCCGAACAGCACCTCGCCCCGCTCGGCCCGCTCGCGGAGCCCGTCGACGTGGTCGAGCAGCCAGCGCAGCTTCGGCCCGGCGAAGTAGGTGGCCAGGGTCAGCCCGGTGCGGGCGCGCAGCCGCTCCGCGCCGTACGCCTCGGCCAGCTCGCTCAGCAGCGGGCCGGTGCGGGTGTCCTGCCAGACGACGGCGGGGGCGACCGGCTTCCCGGTCGCCCGGTCCCAGACCACGGTGGTCTCCCGCTGGTTGGTGATGCCGACGGCGGCCAGCCCGTCCGGCCCGGTGCCGGCGGCGGCGAGCGCCTCGAGCACCACCTGCTGCACGTTGGCCCAGATCTCCTCGGCGTCGTGCTCGACCCAGCCGGGCTGCGGGAAGATCTGCCGGTGTTCGCGCTGGGCGACGGAGACGATCTCTCCGCCCCGGTCGAAGACGATGCACCGCGACGACGTGGTGCCCTGATCGATGGCGGCGACGAACTCTCCGGTCACGGCAGCACCGTACCCGCCGGAAGCGTCCACCGCCTCCCCCCGGGCGACCCGTACGATCGACAGGCGTGCGTGACATTGCCGTGTTCAGCGGGACCGCCCACCCGGGCCTCGCCGCCGAGATCTGCGCCCACCTCGACGTACCGCTGCACCCGGTCCGGGTGTCCCGGTTCGCCAACGACTGCCTGGAGGTGCAGTTGCAGGCGAACTGCCGGGAGCGGGACGTCTTTCTGATCCAGCCGCTGGTGCCCCCGGTGCAGGAGCACCTGGTCGAGCTGCTGCTCATGATCGACGCGGCCCGGGGCGCGTCGGCCGGCCGGATCACGGTGGTGCTGCCGCACTACGCGTACGCCCGGTCGGACAAGAAGGACGCGCCGCGTATCTCCATCGGCGGCCGGCTGGTCGCCGACCTGCTCACCTCGGCCGGCGCGCACCGGGTGCTCGCCATGACCCTGCACTCGCCGCAGGTGCACGGCTTCTTCAGCGTGCCGGTGGACCACCTGCACGCGCTGCGCGAGCTGGCCGCGCACTTCCGGGGGCACGACCTCGGCAACACCGTGGTGGTCTCGCCGGACCTGGGCAACGCCAAGGAGGCCGCCGCGTTCGCCCGGATGCTCGGCACCCCCGTGGCGGCCGGCGCCAAGCAGCGGTTCAGCGACGACCGCGTCAAGATCAGCACGGTGATCGGCGACGTGGCCGACCGCGACGTGATCGTGCTGGACGACGAGATCGCCAAGGGCAGCACGGTGATCGAGCTGATCGGCCACCTGCGCGAGCGGAAGGTCCGCTCGATCCGGCTGGCCTGCACCCACGGCCTTTTCTCCGGCGGCGCGCTGGAGCGGCTCAGCGCGCAGGACGGGGTGCTGGAGATCGTCTGCACCAACACCGTGCCGATCCCGGAGGAGAAGCGGGTGCCGAAACTGCAGGTGCTCTCGGTGGCGCCGGCGCTGGCCGAGGCGATGCGGCGGATCCACAACGGCGAGTCGGTGAGCGCCCTCTTCGGCTGAGCCCGCGGGCGGCCCGGCGGGGCCGGTCAGCCGTCGGCGGGGCGGATGGCGTGCTGCCGGGCGGCCACCTCGGCGGTGATCCGTACGACGGTGCCCGCCTCGCCGCTCTCGACCGCCATCGTGTCGCTCAGCTGCCGGGCCAGCCACAGCCCCCAGCCACCGGCCTTGTCCGGTGCGGGGCGGTTGCGGTCGCTGAGCCGCTGGGCGCTGATCCCGTGGCCGTGGTCGGCGACCTCGCAGACCAGCTCGCCGTCCTCCCGCCAGAGCCGCAACCAGCCCTGGCCGCCACCGTGCCGCACCGCGTTGGTGATCAGCTCGTTGATCGCCAGCACGAAGTCGTCCAGCCGCTGACCGCTCAGCCCGGAGACGTGCGCGCAGGAGGTGACCGAGTGCCGTAACTCGGTCACCTGGGCCTGGTCGAAGGCCTCGGCGATGAGGAGGGAAGGTTCGATGGGCACAACCGTACGCGGTGCGGGGGGTTCTGCGTTCGTCATGGCCCCGTCCCGGCGATCGGTCTCGACGATTTTCGCGGCATTTCCACCGTACGTCAGGGTTTCCCGAGCCGCACCCACCACCCCGCGGGGCTCCGGCTGTGGCATGGTGTCGGCCATGCCGTCGTCCCCGGGTGGCCTGGAGGTCCCGCTCTGGCGGTCCATCGCGGTGTTCCGCTTCGCCTCGCTGGCGTACGTGGGCGTGCTAGTCCTCCGCGACGGCCACCGGTACGCGCACCCGCTCGCCGCCGGCGGCGTACTCCTGGTGATGCTGGCCTGGAGCGGGGCGACCGCGGCCGGCTACGCGCGGCCGTCGGGACGGCGCTGGCCGCTGCTCCTGGCCGACCTCGGCGTGGTGGTGGCGGTCATGCTGGCCACCCCGTGGGTGATCGGCCGCGCGGCGCTCGCCGCCAATGTGCCCACCCTGACCGTCGCCTGGCTGGCCGGTCCGGTGCTGGCCTGGGCGGTCTCCGGCGGCCGGCGTTGGGGCGCGGTCGCCGCCGTGATCCTCGGCGGGGTCGACCTGGCCACCCGGGAGCGGGTCAGCCAGTCCTCGCTCACCGGCGTGATCCTGATGCTGCTCGCCGGGCTGGTGGTCGGGCACGTCGCCCGGCTCGCGGTCAGCGCGGAGGAGCGGCTGCAGCGGGCGGTGGAGCTGGAGGCGGCCACCCGCGAGCGGGAGCGGCTGGCCCGGGACATCCACGACTCGGTGCTCCAGGTGCTCGCGCTGGTGCAGCGGCGCGGTGCGCGGCTGGGCGGGGAGGCGGGCGAGCTGGCCCGGCTGGCCGGCGAGCAGGAGGCCGCGCTGCGCGCCCTGATCGGCCGCGCGGGCGCCCCGCCGGCCGACGAGGGGGACGCCCAGGACCTGCGCGACCTGCTCGACCGGTACGCCTCGGCGACGGTCGAGGTCGCCGCGCCGGCCACCCCGGTGCCGCTGCCCGGCCGGGTGGCTGGGGAGCTGGCCGCCGCGGTCGGGGCGGCGCTGGACAACGTGGCCCGGCACGGCGGTGGCCGGGCCTGGGTGCTGATCGAGGACGAGGAGGAGACGGTGACCGTCTCGGTACGCGACGAGGGGCCGGGAATCCCGGAGGGGCGGCTCGCCGAGGCCGCCGCGCAGGGCCGGCTCGGGGTGGCCCAGTCCATCCGGGGTCGGGTGGCCGACCTGGGCGGCGAGGTGCGCATCGCCTCCACCCCGGGAGTCGGCACGGAGATCGAGCTGAGCGTGCCGAGGAGCGTGCGGTGAGCATCCGGGTGATGGTGGTCGACGACCACCCGATGTGGCGCGAGGGCGTCGCCCGGGACCTCGCCGAGGCCGGGTACGAGGTGGTGGCGACCAGCGGGGAGGGCCGGCAGGCGGTGCGGGTGGCCCCGGCGGCCCGTCCCGACGTGGTGGTGCTCGACCTGCAACTGCCCGACGTGTCCGGCGTCGAGGTGATCCACGGGCTGCGCGCGGCGCTGCCGCAGGTCCGGGTGCTGATGCTGTCGGCCAGCGGTGAGCCGCAGAGCGTGCTGGACGCGGTGAAGGCCGGTGCCACCGGCTACCTGGTGAAGTCGGCCGCGCCGGCCGAGTTCCTGGCCGCGGTGCGCCGCACCGCGGCCGGCGAGCCGGTCTTCACGCCCGGCCTGGCCGGGCTGGTCCTCGGGGAGTACCGGCGGCTGGCGTCCGGGCCGGCCGCCCCGGACGACGAGACACCCCGGCTCACCGAACGGGAGACCGAGGTGCTGCGTCTGGTGGCCAAGGGCCTGTCCTACAAGCAGATCGCCGAGCGGCTCGGGCTCTCCCACCGGACGGTGCAGAACCACGTGCAGAACACCCTCGGCAAGCTCCAGCTCCACAACCGGGTCGAGCTGACCCGCTACGCCATCGAGCGGGGCCTGGACGGCTGAGCGGTCAGTGCGACTCCGGGGGGCGGGTCTCGTGGACGGCCAGCTCCTCGGCGGTCGCCCCGCCACCGGACGAGCCGGCGTCGTATGCGACGTTGTCGGTCTCCTGGTCGGTGTGCGCGCCCTCGTCCGGCTCGACCAGCCGGCCCACCTGATGGTCGGCGACGGCGCCGAGCTGACCGTGGTCGTAGACGGAGACCGGGGAGTGCGGGTCCGAGGTCGGGCCGGCGTCGATCACGTCGGCGTCGAGCTGGGCCTGCGCGGCGGCCTCCTCGCTGTCCGCCTCGGCGGCGATGTCCGGGTCGACGGGGCCCGCCAGGGGGTCGTCGGCGGGACGCTCGTACTGCTCGCGCTGGAGCTTGTAGTCCAGCGACTCGCCGTCGAGCTGCTCCTCGGCGGTGGTCCCGTACCGGTCCACGGCCACCGGGGTGCGGTCGCCGGGCAGCTGCGCCGGCTCGGGGCCGTCTGCCTCGCGCCCGGTCAGGACGTCGTCGCCGGCGGTCGAGTCGTCGTCGGCGATGTCGGGCAGACCTTCCGCCTCCGGGTCGGACACGGGGGTGGGGTAGTCGTCGTCGCGCATGGGTGGTCACTACCCACTGGGCTCGGCGCACTAACCGCGTCCGGCGGGGTGGATCGGGAGGAAAGCGGCCAAAAGGGGCCGGTCAGCTGCGGGTCGCCGCCTCGTCCTCGGCGTGCAGGAGGCACCAGACCACCTTGCCGTCGGGCAGCGGCGTGCTGCCCCAGCGCCGGGCCACCGTGTCGATGAGCAGCAGCCCCCGACCCCCGGCGGAGTTCAGCGGGGCCAGCCCGACGTACGCGGGCCGCCGGGTGGAGTGGTCGCGGACCGCCACGTGCAGCGCGTCGTCGACGGGCGCGACCCGGAGGGTCATCGGCGTGCCAGCGTGCGCGACCACGTTGTTGACCATCTCGGTGACCGCGATGCACGCCGGCTCGGCCAGGTCCGGCACGCCCCACCGGGCGCAGCCGTCGGTCACCAGCGCCCGGGCCTCGCGGGCCGCCGCCACGACCGGCGGCAGGTCGGCGTTCAGGACGGCCGCCAGCGGCGCGCCGGCCAGCGCGGCCTGCGCCTCGTCCAGGGACGGGTAGACCGGGGCGGCGGCGCCGGGCGCCACCGCCGGGTCGAGCACGAGCAGACCGGCGGCAGGCCAGTCGGTCACCGCGCGGTGCACCTCGTCGACGACGGCTCGGGCGTCCGGGCTGTCGATCCGGACCGCGGACAGGTCGACGATCACCGGGCCGGGCCGCTGCCAGAGCCGCACCAGCAGGGCATCGCGGACGGCGGCCGTCCCGGCCGGGTCGAGCACCCCGGTCAGTCGGACGATCGCGGACGATTCGTCCGCCTCCACCAGGCATCGCACGTCCGTCGGCATGATCGTCCCATTGTGCATGCCGGGAGCAGGTCGCGCATCCGGCCGGTCGGCGGCGTTCATCAGCGCTCCGTCCGTGCTCGCCGGTTCATCGCGGCCAGGGTGCCGACGGCGGTGCCCGCCGCAGCCAGCCCGAAGGCCGCCGTCATCCGGACCAGTTGCCGGCGCCGACCGTGCCAGCCGCCGGAGCACTCGGCCTCCGCGTCGGGCCGGAACAGGTTCCCGGTGCTGTGCAGGGCCACGCCGGGGCCGAACTGGGTGCGGGCGGTGTACCAGCCGAGCGCCCGCTCGGCCAGCGCCGGGGCGAGCCGCCACTGGAGCCCGAACAGGCGGGCGGTGCCCCCGGCGTACGCCTCGCGCCGGGGCCGGCGCAGCAGCCGGACGATCGTCTCGGCGACCACCTCCGGCGGGTAGACCGGCGGGGGCGGGGTCAGTTCGTGCCCGCTGTGGTTGGCGGCGTGCCGGAAGAACGGGGTGTCGATGGTGGCCGGCAGCACCGTGCAGATGGAGATGTTGCCCCGCCCGGTGACCCGAAGCTCCTGCCGGACCGTGTCGGCCAGCCCGCGGATGCCGTGCTTGGCGGCGTTGTACGCCGACTGGTAGGGCATGGCCGCCTCGGCGAGCACCGAGGCGTTGTTGACCAGGACCCCGCCGCCGGCCGCGTCGAGCCAGGGCAGCGCCGCCTTCGTCCCGTACACGGCGCCGAGCAGGTTCACCGACACCACCCGGCGGAACTCCTCGACCGGGATCTCGTCGAAGAGCCCGACCGCGCTCACCGCGGCGTTGTTGATCCAGGCGTCGATCCGCCCGAACTCCGCCGCCGCCTGCGCCGCGAGCCGCCGCACCGCCGCCGGGTCGGTCACGTCGGTGGGCACCGGCAGCGCGCGCCCGCCCAGTTCCCGGCAGCGTCCGGCGACCCGGCGCAGCGCCTCCTCGGAGCGGGCTGCCAGCACCACGTCGGCCCTCCGGCGGGCCAGCGCGTACGCGGTGGCCGCGCCGATTCCGCTGGAGGCGCCGGTGATCACGACGGTGGCGTCGTCGAGGGCACGGGTGAGAGGCATCTCTGGCCCGTACCCCCGGTCCGGGGCGGTCATGCCGCCGGGGTAGCCCGGATCACGCCGGGCCCCGGGACGGATCCGGGCAGGGAGCGCGAAGCGACGGCAAGTGCGGGCGACCCACCCGGCGCCGGTCCCGCGATCCGATCGCGATCTGCCAGGTTTCGGCGCACCCGGGCCGGGTTAATGGGACCCTCTGACCGAGGACCCACCGCTGAACAGGACGCATGGAGGTGCACCATGCGCGTCGGCCTTGTGTGCGCGCACGCCGGACCGTCCGTCGACGGTCCCGCCGTCGGCACACACCAGCACATCGCACGGGTCGCGGCCGAACTCGCCGCACGCGGTCACGACGTCCGGGTCTACGAGCGGCGCGACGAACCGGGCCAGCCGGACGACACCGAGGTGGACGGCTTCCGGCTGGAACGGGTGCCGGTCGGTCCGCCCGCCCCGCTGCCAACCGCCGAGCTGGTGCCCTACGTGGCCGAGTTCGGCGGCTGGCTGGCGCGGCGCTGGTCCGGCCACTGGTCGCCGGAGGTGGTGCACGGGCACTACTGGCCCGGCGGCCTCGCCGCCGCCCACGCGGTGCGCGAGACCGACATTCCGGTCGTGCAGACCTTCCACTCGCTCGGCGTCGAGCAGCTGCGCCACCTCGGCCGGCGGTACTACGGACCGGGGGAGCGGATCCCGCTGGAACGTGCGCTGACCCGGGCGGTCGACATCGCGGTCGCCCAGAGCAACGACGAGGTCGACGAGCTGACCCGGATGGGGTTGCAACGCACCTCGGTGGCGATGGTGCCGACCGGCGTGGACACCGCGCAGTTCCACCCGGACGGCGAGGCCGCGCCCCGGGACCAGCGCGCCCGGATCCTCTCCGTCGGCGGGCTGGCGCCCGGGCACGGTCAGGACGACCTGATCCAGGCGATGCGCCTGGTCGGCGACGCCGAGCTGGTGATCGCCGGCGGTCCGCCCGCCGCGCAGCTCGCCGGCCACGCCGAGGCCCGCCGGCTGCGCGAGCTGGCCGAGGCGACCGGGGTGGCCGAGCAGGTGAAGCTGGTCGGCGCGGTGCCACACGACCAGATGGCCACCTGGTACCGCTCCGCCGACGTGGTCGCCTGCACCCCGCGCTACTCCTCCGCCGGCCGGGTGTCGCTGGAGGCGATGGCCTGCGGCGTGCCGGTGGTCGGCTACGCGATGGGTGGCATCGCCGACGCGGTGGTCGACGAGGTGACCGGCAAGCTGGTCCCGCCCGGCGACGTCCGCGCCCTCGGGGTCGCCCTGCGCCGGCTGCTCGCCGACAACGCCGGGCGGTTCGCATACGGGCACGCGGCGGTCGACCGGGTCCGGTGCAGCTACACCTGGGAGCGGACGGCCGGGGCGCTGGAGCGCCTCTACGAGCGGGTGATCGGCCGCCGCAGGCCGGCCGAACCGGTCGAGCCGGTCGAGGCGCGCCAGCCCGTCGAGGTCACCGCCGAGCAGCGCGGGCCGGTCGAGGCGGCCTGACGCCGGCGTCAGCGGCGGGCCCGGATGGCCGCCCCGGCCGCGATCATCGGGCGTTCCCGCTCCCGGGCCACCGCGTGGTGGTGCTGCGGCTCCGCGTACCGGGTCAAACCGACCACCGACACCAGTGTGGCCAGGAAGCCGACCCCGGCCAGCCATTCCCGGCCCGGCCAGATCCGGTCGTTGAGCAACGCCAGGCCGATGATCGCCGCGGGCACCGCCCCGGCGGCGTCCATCGCGGCCACCGCCGCCGTGGTGGAGCCGCGCTGCATCGCCAGCCCGAGCAGCAGCTGCCCGATCACGGAGTGCACGACCAGCAGGTAGAGCAGCGGGTCCCGGACGAACGCCTCCGCCGTGTCGGCCGAGGCGAGCGGGCGGGCGGCCACCGCGGCGGCGGAGAACGCCATCCCGGCCAGCGAGCCGAGCACCACCGAGCCCGGCGCGCCGCGTAACCGGGCGGCGAAGAACCCGAGGACGGAGATCACCGCCACCGCGCCGGCCAGGCCGAACAGCCCGGCCGGGCCGAGCTGCCGGGACGGTGCCGGCTGGGCGGCCAGCACCAGCGCGGTGATCCCCCCGAAGAGCAGCACCAGCAGGGCGATCTCGGCGGCCGGCAGGCGCCACTTGAGCACCACCACCCCGAGCACCGCGGTCACCCCGAGCCCGGCCGCCACGCTGGCCTGGACCAGGAACAACGGCAGGTCACGTCGGGCCAGGAAGGCCAGGACGAAGCCGGTGACCTGGCACACCAGCCCGACCAGGTAGGTGCGGTGGCCGGCCAGCCGGAGCAGCAGCCCCGGGTCGAAGGTGTGATGCACGGTGGTTCGTGCCGCCGCGACCGACTGGAGCAGGTTGGCGAAGCCGTACGCGACGATCATCGCCGCGAGGAAGCACCAGCCGGAGGACACCACCTGGCGAGGATAGTGGCTGTCGGCGGCTCAGTGCTCGGCCGGCCGGCCGAGCCGGGCCAGGATGTCGTCGTGCAGTGCGCCGTTGGTGGCGATCGCGCTGTTCTCGCCCCCGGCCGGCGCCGGCCGCCCGGACAGGTCGCTGAACGTGCCGCCCGCCTCGGTGACGATCGGGACCAGGGCGGCGATGTCCCAGAGCGACAGCTCCGGCTCCACCATCACGTCCAGTGCCCCCTCGGCCAGCAGCATGTAGCCGTAGAAGTCGCCGTACGCCCGGCTGCGCCAGGTGTCCCGCATGATCTGCAGGACCGCCTCCAGCCGGCCCGCCCGCTCCCAGCCGGTCAGCGACGAGTAGCAGAAGCTGGCATCGGCCAGGTCGGTCACCCCGGAGACCCGGATCGGCGCGCCCGAGGCCAGGTCGGGGCCGGCGTACGCGCCCGCGCCGGCCGCGGCCCACCAGCGCCGGCCCAGCGCCGGGGCGGAGACCAGACCGAGGACCGGACGGTCCCCCTCGAGCAGGGCGACCAGGGTCGCCCAGACCGGGACACCCCGGACGAAGTTCTTCGTGCCGTCGATCGGGTCGACCACCCAACGCCGCCCGTCCGGGCCGGCCGCGGGCTGCTCGCCGTACTCCTCGCCGAGCAGGCCGTCGCCGGGGCGGTGAACGGCCAGCACGGCGCGGATCTCCCGCTCCACGGCGGTGTCCGCGTCGGAGACCGGGGTCAGGTCCGGCTTCGACTCGACCCGCAGGTCGAGGGCGCGGAATCGGGCCGTGGAGATGGCGTCGGCGGTGTCGGCCAGCCGGTGGGCGAGGGCGAGGTCGTCGGCGTACCCGGTCATGGTCGGAACCGTAGCGAGATCGCCACCGGGACCGCGGCGCGGGTGCCCCGGCGTCCGCCCATCAGGAACCGGCCGGCGGATCGACCAGGCCGGTCTCCGCTCGCGCCCGCGGGGCCCGCGAGCTCACTCCTCGCGCTCGCGGGGGTTCCGCTCGACGTCCCGGAGGTCACCCTCGCCGCTGCGGGAGGCCAGCAGCCGACGGTACGACGCCAGCCGGCGCGGGTCGGCCTTGCCGCCGGCCACCCAGGCGTCCAGCGCGCAGTCCGCCTCGTCGGCGGTGTGCTGGCAGTTAGCCGGGCAGTCCACGGTCCCCTCCACCAGATCCGGGAAGCCGTGGAGCAGGCTCTCCGCCGAGACGTGCGCCAGCCCGAAGCTGCGCACCCCCGGAGTGTCGATGATCCAGCCGGTGGCTCCCGACTGCCGTGCGGTGCCGGACCCGCCGAGCCGGGGCTGTCGACGGTCGCCGTCGGAGTCCGGCGGCGCCAGGTCGCCGCGCGGCGCCGGGCCGGAGTCGCCGGAGGGAAACGGCGGCAGCCGCAGCGCCACCGCGCTGGTCGAGGTGTGCCGACCCCGGCCGATCGCGCTGACCGCGCCGACCGCCCGGTCCGCCTCCGGCACGAGCCGGTTGACCAGCGTCGACTTGCCCACCCCGGAGTGGCCGACCAGCACCGACACCCGCCCGGCCAGCAGCGCGCGCAGCGCGTCCAGCGGCGAGTCCGGCCGGATCAGCACGTACGGCAGCTCCAGCTCGGTGTAGTAGTCGAGAACCGCCTCCGGGCCGGCCAGGTCGGCCTTGGTCAGGCAGAGCAGCGGCTCGATGTCCGCGTCGTACGCGGCCACCAGGCAGCGGTCGATGAACCCGGTCCGGGGCGGCGGGTCGGCCAGCGCGCTGACGATCACCAGTTGGTCGGCGTTGGCGACCACCACCCGCTCCAGCCGCCCCTCGGCGGTGGTCGCGTCGTCCTCGGCGGTCCGCCGCAGCACCGAGCTGCGCTCGGCGATCCGGACGATCCGGGCCAGCGCGCCGGGGCTGCCCGACGTGTCGCCCACCAATCCGACCCGGTCGCCGACCACCACGGATTTGCGGCCCAGCTCCCGGGCGCGCATCGCGGTGACGGTCGGGGCGTCCGGACCGGCGTCGGGGAGCACACAGGTGTAGCGGCCCCGGTCGACGGCGATCACGAACCCGTCGACGGCGTTCTCGTGCCGGGGTCGGGTCCGGGTACGCGGGCGCGACGGCTTCCCGGGCCGGACCCGGACGTCGTCCTCGTCGTACTCTCGCCGTCTGGTCGCCAGGACATTCCCCCGTCGCGTCAGTTCTTGCCGGTCACCATCCCCGACCATAGTGCCGGGAACTCCGGCATGGTCTTCGAGGTGCACGTCACGTCGTCCACCTCGATGCCGGGGACGGCCAGACCGGCCACCGCCGCGGCGTGCGCCATCCGGTGGTCGGCGTACGTGCGGAAGGTCCCGCCGCGCAGCGGACGGGGCCGGATCTCCAGCCCGTCGGCGGACTCGGTGATGTCCGCGCCCAGCGCGGTGAACTCCTTGGCCAGGGCGGCGATGCGGTCGGTCTCGTGCCCCCGGATGTGCCCGATCCCGGTGAGCCGGGACGGCGAGTCGGCGAGCATCGCCAGCGCGGTCAGCGCCGGGGTCAGCTCGCTCACGTCGGACAGGTCGGCGTCCAGCCCGTGCACCCTGCCGGTGCCGCGTACGGTCAGCCCGGCCGTGCCCAACGTCACCTCGCCACCCATCCGGGTCAGCAGGGCGCGGAGCTGCTCGACCGGCTGCATGCTGCTGCGCGGCCAGCCCTGCAGGGTCACCTCGCCGCCGGTCACCAGCGCGGCGGCGAAAAACGGCACCGCCCCGGACAGGTCCGGCTCGATCTCCCAGCCGCGCCCGGTGAGCGGGCCGGGCTCGACGGCCCAGACGTCGGGCGTGGTGTCGTCGACCGCGGCTCCGGCCGCCCGCAGCATCTGCACCGTCATCCGCAGGTGCGGCGCGGAGGGCACCGGCGGCCCCTCGTGCCGGACCACCACGCCCCGGTCGAAGCGGGGCGCGGCCAGCAGCAGGCCGGAGACGAGCTGGCTGGAGGCGGAGGCGTCGATGACCACCTCACCGCCGGTGACCCGGCCGGTGCCGAGGACGGCCAGGGGCAGGCTGCCGGTCTCCGGCGTGTCGATCCGTACGCCGAGCGAGCGCAAGGCCTCGATCAGCGGGCCGAGCGGGCGGATCCGGGCCTGCGGGTCGCCGTCGAAGGTGACCCGACCCTCAGCGAGGCCGGCCACCGGCGGCAGGAAGCGCATCACCGTGCCGGCGAGGCCGACGTCGACATGGGCCGGGCCGACCAGCCGGTGCGGCCGGACCAGCCAGCGCTCGTCGTCGGAGACCGACACGTGCGCGCCCAGCTCACGCAGCCCGCCGGCCATCAGCTCGGTGTCCCGGGCGCGCAGCGGCCGGGCGAGCGTGGACGGCCCGCTGGCCAGCGCACTGAGCACCAGGGCCCGGGCGGTCATCGACTTGGAACCGGGCAGGCGGAGTGTGATGCCCACCGGGTCGGTGGCGGTCGGCGCGGTCCACGGCTGTGGCGGACGCGTCGCGGTCAGATTCCCCACGCTTACATTGTGCCAATTCGCGCGGGCGGGGGAACCGCCCGTCGTTGCAGCTCCCGGCTGGCGGGACAGCCGGAAGGGCGGCGGCGCGTTAGCGTGTGCGCCATGTGCGGGAGGTACGCGACGAGTCGGAGCGCGGGCGACCTGAGCGCGCTGTTCGAGTCGTACGACGAGAGCGGCGGCACGGTCGGCCCGGACTTCAACGTCGCCCCGACCGATCCGGTGCCGCTGGTCCGGTTGGCCCCCGAGGGACACCGGGCGCTCTCGGTCGGCCGCTGGGGCCTGGTGCCGCACTGGTCGCGGAGCGCCACCGGCGCGGCCCGCATGATCAACGCGCGGGCGGAGACCGTCGCCACGAGCCGGGCGTACGCCCCGTCCTTCGCCCGCCGCCGCTGCCTGGTCCCCGCCGACGGCTGGTACGAGTGGGTTCGCGAGCCGGGCGGCGGGCGGCAGCCCTACTACATGACCCCGCGCGACGGGTCGGTGCTCGCCTTCGCCGGCATCTGGTCGGTGTGGGGTTCCGCGGACGACGAGCTGCTGACCTTCAGCGTGCTGACCACGGCGGCGGTGGGCGAACTGGCCGAGGTGCACGACCGGATGCCGCTGCTGCTGCCGCCGGAACGCTGGGCGTCCTGGCTCGGGCCGGCCGACGAGCCGGCCGCGCTGCTCGTCCCGCCGGCGCCGGATTGGCTCGCCGGGCTGGAGATCCGCCCGGTCTCCCCGGCGGTCGGGGACGTCCGCAACGACGGTCCCGGGCTCACCGCCCGGGTGGTGCCGTCCCATCGGGAGGCCGTCTCGGAAATGACGCTGTTCTGATCACTGTCAGCACATTGTCGTGTGCTGATTTGCCGGGGTTGGGCACGGATCGTCGCCCGGCATTTTTGCCATGTTTGCCGCAGAGTCTTGTCCCCGCGTCCGGGAGTGCGATAGAACACAGCGCTGGCGTTGGGCGTCTGTTCGCACGGGGCGGATGACACCCATCGATCTCTCATGATCATAGCCGGTCCCACGGGGGAGGTGGGTGTATTGACACGGGCACGTATGCCCCGCCCGCACGAGGTGGCCGCCGCACGACGAGACCCGCGACTGCTGCGGGCGTTGCGGGAGCGGCGACAGGACGAGGCGTGGCGGACCAGAGGAACCTGCCAGAGCGTGGATCCGGAGACGTTCTTTCCGGCACCCAACGAGCCGGCCGACGCGGCCGTCGCGCTCTGTCGCAGTTGTGACGTCCAGGGATCCTGTCTGGCCTGGGCGCTGGAGGTGGGGGACTGCCACGGCGTCTGGGGCGGCACTACGCCGCGCGAACGGCGGGCGATGCTCGTCGCCTGGCGCAGCGAGGTGCAACCGGATCCGGACGCCGTCGACGAGGCCGGTCCGCCGGTCCGTGACCGGCTGCTCACACTGGTGCCGTTGAGCTGAATTCCGTGCCGTCGCCCGCACCCTTTTCCGGGTGCGGGCGACAGCTTTTCCGGCCCGGCGGCTGTCCGGTGGTCGCACCGGACGCAGAATGGGCCGGTGCGGCAGACCGACGAGATCTCCACACCCCGCGGGCCGGCCCGGGTCGACACCGACCTGCCGGAGAACCGGTACGCCACCCTGCTCGTGCTCGGCCACGGGGCGGGCGGTGACGTGACCGCCCCGGACCTGGTCGCGGTCCGGGACGCGATGGTCGCCGCCGGGGTGGGCGTGGTCCGGGTGACCCAGCCGTACCGGGTCGCCGGCCGGCGTGCGCCCGCGCCCGCCGGGCACCTCGACGAGGCGTGGACGGCCGTGCTGGCCGCGCTCCGGGAGCGGCACCCCGACGTCGCCCGCTGGGTGGTCGGCGGCCGGTCCAGCGGTGCCCGCGTCGCCTGCCGCACCGCCCGGGCGGTCGGGGCCGCGGGCGTCGTCGCGCTCGCCTTTCCGCTGCACCCGCCGGGCCGGCCGGAGCGCTCCCGCGCCGACGAGCTGCGTACCAACCTGCCGACCCTGGTGGTCAACGGGGACCGGGATCCGTTCGGGGTGCCCGAGCCCGGGCCGGACGTCGAGGTGGTGACCCGCCCGGGGGAGCGGCACGACCTGCGCGGTGACCCGGCCGGCACGGCCGCGGTGATCCGTGACTGGCTGCGCGCCCGGGGCTGGGCCCCCGCCTGACGCACCCCGCCCCCGCCCTGACGCACCCCGCACCCGTCCTGACGCACCCTGCGCGCCCTCTGACGCACCCTGCGCGGCGCGTTCCACCGGCCCGCGTGCCTGGGCCCGGCCCGCGTGCCTGGGCCCGGCCCGCGTGCCTGGGCCCGGCCCGCGTGCGTCGGACTCGATCGACTCGACCTGCCGTAACCCGCGTCATCGGCTGCCGTTGATACCCCCACCTGCCGCAACCCGAGGTTGATCATTGGGAAGTCGGTCTTGTCGAGGGTGCGGAGCGTGACCGTGGGCGGCGGCCGGTCGTTGCATCGGATGGTGCCGGCCGTCCGGTTCGGGCGTCCGGGGCCATCCTCCCAGGCCCTTCCTGGTCCCAGCGTCGGTCGCGGCCGAGGCCGGGACCAGGAACGGCGGGCCGGCGGCGGAATGTGGCGGACCGCGAAGCGCGTTACTACTCCCGGACGACATTTCCAGCCGAGGGGGGTGACCGGTGCCGACCGAGACACGGAGCCGGGAGCGGGACGAACGGGACGCGCGGCAGCTGAGGCAGCTGCTCGACGCGCCGGAGTGGCCCGCCGTGGCGTCGGCCGTGAGCACCAGCACACAGTCCGGAAGTGAATCTGCCGGCAGTCGGGTACGCGTATCCTCGGCGGGAAAGCATCCGACGCGAGGGGATGTGCGGTTGACCACCGAGAAGACGGACGAGCGCAGGGCCCGCTTCGAGCGGGACGCGATGCCCTTCGTCGATCAGCTCTACGCTGCCGGGCTGCGGATGACGCGTAACCCGGCGGACGCGGAGGACCTGGTCCAGGAGACGTACCTGAAGGCGTACGCGGCCTTCCACCAGTTCGAGCAGGGCACGAACCTGAAAGCCTGGCTCTACCGGATCCTGACCAACACCTACATCAACTCCTACCGGAAGCGGCAGCGCCAGCCCGTCCAGGCACCCACGGACGAGATCACCGACTGGCAGCTCGCCGAGGCCGAGTCGCACACCTCCAGCGGGCTGCGCTCGGCGGAGACCGAGGCGCTGGACCGGCTGCCGGACAGCGACGTCAAGGAGGCCCTCCAGCAGTTGCCGGAGGAGTTCCGGCTGGCGGTCTACCTGACCGACGTCGAGGGCTTCTCCTACAAGGAGGTCGCCGACATCATGGGCACGCCGATCGGCACCGTGATGTCCCGGCTGCACCGTGGTCGACGTAATCTGCGGAAGCTGCTCGAGCAGTACGCGGCGGAGCGGGGCTTCAGCTCCGCGCCGTCGAAGGGTTCGACCGCCGCCGCCGGCCGGGAGGTGTGACCATGAGCTGTGGGGAGCCGCACGAGACGGACTGCCGCGAGGTGCTCGCGGAGGTCTACCTCTACCTCGACCTGGAGTGCGCCGAGGAGCGCCGCAGGCTGATCCGGCACCACCTGGACGAGTGCGGGCCGTGCCTGCGCGAGTACGGCATCGAGCAGGAGGTGAAGGCGCTGGTCGCCCGCTGCTGCGGCAACGAGACCGCGCCCGAGCAACTGCGCGAGCGGCTGCGCGTCCGCCTGACCGAGCTGGTGGTGTTCGAGGCCAGCGAGTCCCGCGAGCTCGCCGACTGAGCGGAAGCACGATCAGCTGCAGACGCCGGTGGCCCTGCCACGGTTCCCGTGCTCCGCAGGTTCGTACGGAGTGCCCACCGGGGCACACGGGCAACGGGCCCAGGACGCCGTATCTCATCGACTTCGCTCTCCCCGCCGCTGTGCGTTATGCCGGCCGCGGTCAGGAGGGTGCGTCCCTGAGCACGCCGGACCCGGAGCCGGCGACGGTGACGATGTGCGGGGTTCGGAAGCTCTCTTGACGATGCGGCGTACGACGGCTGTGCGTTTCGGCGGCGGCGGAAACGATCAACGGACGCGCCGGCCGATCGGACCGGCGGGGGATACACCGGTGGGGGGGGGGGGGGGGGGGCAGGAGACCAGGGGCAGGGACGAAAAGGGGGAAGGGGCTTGGTGCTTTGGGGGTTGGCCCCTTTACGAGCAT
>NZ_JBJZOG010000118.1:0-17115 GCF_047200535.1 Micromonospora mangrovicola
CAGCTCGCGCTGCAGGTGGCGGTGCCGGACGGGCCGGTGCCGACGCCCTGGAAGCCGAACTCGGTGGTGGTGTCGGGGGCGAGTTTGCCGTTGTAGTCGACGTTGCGGAAGGTCACCGTGCCGCTGGTGGCACTGGGCTGGGCGCTCCAGGTGTTGGTGATCGTGGCGCCCGGAGGGAGCGTGAGCCCGACGGTCCAGCCGTTGGTGCCGGCGGCGCCGGCGGTGACGCGGACGGTGGTGACGAAGCCGCCCGGCCACTGGTTGAGCGTGAGGGACGCGGTGCAGCCGTTGCCCGAGGTCGGCGGGGTGGTGGTCGGCGGGGTGGTGGTCGGGGGAGCGGTGGTCGGCGGTGGGGTGGTGGTGGGCGGCGGCGTGCTGCCGCCCGCGTTCAGCGCGTCCAGCACCGCCGTGTACGCCGGCTTCTTGTTGCCGTTGTTGTCGAACAGCAGCGGGGTGCCACTGGCCCGCCAGGAGTCGCTGTCCCGGATGCCCCAGACGGTGATCCCGGTGCAGCGGGGCACCGCGAGGCAGGCGCGGACGACCCGGCCGTAGTTGTCGGCCTGCGTGGTCCCGGAGCCCTCGATGTCCAGCTCGGTGATCTGCACGTCGACGCCCAGGTTGGCGAAGCGCTGCAGGTTGGCCTGGTAGTCGCTGGGCACCGGCGAGGCGCTGTTGAAGTGGGACTGGAAGCCGACGCAGTCGATCGGCACGCCCCGGGACTTGAAGTCCTGCACCATCGCGTACACGGCGTTGGACTTCGCGTTCTGCCCGTCGGTGTTGTAGTCGTTGTAGCAGAGCTTGGCGCCGGGGTCGGCGGCCCGGGCGGTGCGGAAGGCCACCTCGATCCAGTCGTTGCCGGTGCGCTGGAGGTTGGAGTCGCGGCGGGCGCCGCTGCCGCCGTCGGCGAACGCCTCGTTCACCACGTCCCAGGCGTAGATCTTGCCCTTGTAGTACGTCGCGACCTGGGTGATGTGGTTGATCATCGCCTGGCGCAGCGCCGAGCCGGACAGGTTCTGCGCCCAGCCGGGTTGCTGCGAGTGCCAGGCCAGGGCGTGCCCGCGGACCCGCATCCCGTTGGCCTGCGCGTGACTGACGATCCGGTCGGCGTTGGTGAAGGTGAACTGCCCCTGGGACGGCTCGGTGGCGTCCCACTTCATCTCGTTCTCGGGGGTGACCATGTTGAACTCGCGGTTCAGGATGCCGACGTACTGGCTGTCGGACAGCTTGTACGCGGCCACCGCGGTGCCGAAGTAGCGGCCCTTCTCCGCCGCCGAGGCACCCAGGGTGGTCCCGGCGCTGGCGCTGGTGGCGACGACCACCGTCGTCGCGATCATCGCGACGCCGGCCAGCGCCGACAGTAGGGCGGCACGCGGTCGCGGCCGGGCTGTCGGGCTCCCGCTGCCGCGGGCGAGCACCTTGTCCATCACGAAGCCTTTCCATAGCTGTAGTGGAGGGGGAGGCCCGCTTCGACGACTGCCCGCCACGGTGGTCGGCTCGCTGCGCGGTCGCCCGGAGACCGCGCGGATCGGGATGGTCTCCCGCTCCACCATGGGTCGATCGAAGCCGATGTCTCGAAAAATTACCGGAACCTTCGTCGATGCACAACGGGGTCCAGCGGTGGTGCCGCCGCCGGGCCGGCCGGGGGTGGGCGGGCTTCGGTGCGATGACCGGCGGCGGGACCGGTCCGTGGACCGGCCCCGCCGCCGTCGGGAAGGGCGCCTACCGGCGCGGCTGCTGCGGCACGCGAGGCAGCACGAAGGGCGGCCCGGAGTAGATCAGGTCGGCCTTCATCTCCTGGTACGCCCGCTTGGGCTGGTAGTTCTCGTCGTACACGGTGGCCATCCCCTCCGGCGGGTTCTTGAACCAGCCGGGCACCCAGGAGTGCTTGTCGGTGAAGCCCCAGAGGGTGAACGACAGGCAGTGCGACTCGGCCAGGCAGGCCCGCAGCAGCACGCCGAAGTTCGCCGCCGACGCCTGCAGTCGCGGGTTGATCTCGGCGGAGTCACCCGCCTGGACGCCGTCGGTGAGCTGGCTGCGCACGTCGACCTCGGTGAACGCGGTCGCCAGGCCCAGCCCCGCGAACTTCTTCAGCGCCGTGGCGACCTGGAAGGTGTCGTAGTTGCCGTACTGGGTGCCCAGGTGGCCCTGGCTGCCGATGCCGTCGATCGGCACGCCCGCGGCCCGCAGGTCGCGGGCCATCTCGTAGACGAACTGGGTCTTGTCGTTCGCCGGGTCGCCGGAGCCGAGGGCCTCGATGTTGTAGTCGTTGTAGAACAGCAGCGCCTTCGGGTCGGCCGCGCGCGCCCAGCGGAACGCGTCAGCGATGTAGCCGGGCCCCAGGTGCTGCGCCCAGAAGCCCTTGTAGTGCAGGGTGGACGGGGTGTCCCACGGGTCGCTGACCGCCTCGTTGACGACGTCCCACTGCCAGATGCTGCCCTTGAAGTGGGTGACCACGGCGGTGATGTGGTCGTGCAGGATCTGGCGCAGCTCCGCGGTGCTGATCGAGCCGTCCTCGACCCCGCTGGTCAGCCAGGACGGCAGCTGGTTGTGCCAGACCAGCACGTGCCCACGGACCCGCTGGTGGTGCTGGTGGGCGAAGGCGACGAGTTCGTCGGCCGGCCCCCAGTTGTAGGTGCCGCGGGTGGGCTCCAGGCTCTCCCACTTCATCGCGTTCTCCGCGGTGACGGTGGAGAACTCGGATGCGGCGAGTTCTCGGTAGCGCGGGTCCGTGGCGTCGTTGAGGGCGGCCAGGTCGACCGCGGTGCCCACGTACAGGCCGTGGCGCATGGCCAGGTCGCGCAGGCTCTGCGCGGCGGGGTCGTACGGGCGGCCCGCAGTGGCGGGGGTGACGTTGAGCGCGGCGAGAGTCGCGACCGCGCCGGCCGTGATCCAGCGTCTCAGCTTCATGGGGTTCCTTCCGGAAGGCGGGGTCGACCGGGGTCGACGGCGTGATGACGGGCTGATGCGGGTGACGCAGCAGGCGCGGACCGGCCGGATGCGCGTCGGTCGGCCGCCTACCGGCTCCGAAACTTCCGAACATGTTTCCGTAAGTTGTCCGGAACATTACGGAGGTCGATGCCGCCCGTCAACCGGTGAATCGGCGGCGCGGAGCCCGGTCAGTCCTCCTGGTAGCCGGCGTGGTCGAAGTCGGCGTAGACGCCGTCACCGCCCAGGTCCTGCACCCACAGGCCGAGGAAGGCGCCGGTGAAGCCCCAGGCGGCCGGCTCGCCGTCGATGATGAGCGCGGCGTGCTCGTCGGACAGGATCGTCGCGTCCAGGTCCGCCGGCAGTTCCTGCCAGCCGGCGCCGAGGTCGTAGTCGAAGCGCACCACCGGCCCGTCGAACCGCGCGCGCAGTCCGACCCGGACCGCGTCGGCGACGTCGACGGTGAGGTCCGGGTGGGCCGTCCGCCGCCCCTGATCGCAGCTGAGCAGCTCCAGCACCGCCCGCCCGTCGTCGGAGCGGGTCAGGTAGAGGTAGTGCCAGTTGAGGGTGTTGTAGTAGGTGGTGATCCCGGCCAGATGCCGGTGGTCGACCGGGTCGAACTCGACCACCGTCTCCAGCGCGCACCGCTCGGCGCCCACCCGCCGGCCGACCAGGCTGGGGGTCTGCTTGCCGACCGGCGACTGTCCGCCGTGGATCCGCAGGTGCGACGGACGCGTCCGGAGGTCCAGCCAGTCCGGGCTCTCCGGGCGGCGCAGGGTCGACCAGCAGGGGGCCAGCCGGGGGGCGTCGAAGTGGTCGGTGGCGGGCTCGTCCGGCCACGGGTGCGCGGGCAGGGCCGGCGCGGGGATGGTGTCGGCCGGTACGCCGCCAGGGATCCGTGGCCACTGCCCGGCGGGCCAGTCGACCTGCTGGATCGCCGTCTCCCGGCCGAGCACGCAGTTGCCTCGCGGCGAGTAGGGACGTGCCACGAGGTGGGCCAGGTACCAGTCGCCGTGCTGGGTGTTCGCCAGGCAGCCGTGGCCGGCCTTCTGCAGCCGCAGGTCCGGGCGGCCCGCGGAGGTGAGCAGCGGGCCGTGTGGATCGGCCAGGTAGGGGCCGTGCAGGTGGCGTGAGCGGGCGACGGTGACCTGGTGCTCCCAGCTGGTGCCGCCTTCGGCCGTGACCAGCCAGTACCAGCCGTCCCGCCGGTACAGGTGCGGCCCCTCGGTCAGCCCGACCGCGGTGCCGTGGAAGATGATCCGAGCCTCGCCGACCAGCCGCTGCCGCTCGCGGTCGTAGCGCTGGATCTCTATGCCGCCGAAGCGGTCCCGGCCCGGCCGCCAGTCCGCGCTCATGCTCAGCAGCCAGGTGCTGCCGTCGGAGTCGTGGAACAGCGAGGCGTCGAAGCCGTGCGAGTGCAGCTTGACCGGGTCCGACCACGGTCCGCTGATGTCCGGGGCGCTGACCAGGTAGTTCTGCGGGTCCCAGTAGCCGCTGGCGAAGCTCGCGACGTCGCTGTAGACCAGGTGGAACAGCCCGTCGTGGTAGGTCAGGTCCGGCGCCCACACACCGTTGGAGTCCCCGCAGCCGCGCAGGTCGAGTAGTCGACGGTCGGTGACGATCCCGCCCAGCGCTCGCCAGTGGACGAGGTCGCGGGAGTGGTGGACGCGGACGCCCGGGTACCACTCGAAGGTCGAGGTGGCCAGGTAGTAGTCGTCACCGACCCGCAGGATGGAGGGATCCGGGTGGAACCCGGTGAGCACTGGATTGCGGATCGACCGGGCGGTGGTGGCCACGTCTGCGATCTCGGTCGACATGTACGGCTCCTCTGGGGTCGTCATCCACCAAATTTCCGGAAGTTCTCCGCCGGAAGTTTCAGAAGTCGCGCCCTACCGTAACGGTTCCAGTCGAGTCAGGACAGAGCCTTGACCCCGAAGGTGCCACGTCGTAACGTGCCCGCCATCACTTCGAAAATACCGGCATGTCGATGAAAGTTCCGGATGCAGTTTCGCGAATCCACCCACCGGTACCGCATCCGGGCGCCTCGCCCGTCCGCGAAGGGATGGCACCGCTGATGGAGGTCGGCAACCAGCGCACGGCCGCCGCGACCGGCGCGGTGCTGCTGGCGGTGAACGGCGCCGCGGACGCGATCACCGACCCCGACCCCGTCGCCGGCTGTCCGCGGTGCCGGCCCCGGGTTGCCACGCCGTGGCCGAACGGCCGGCTCGTCGCCGGCCGGGCGGGCAGCGTCGAGGGCTGGGCGACCGGTCGCGCCCCCAGGACCCCGGGTGGGCGGGGACGGACTCCGGCGCGGCGGCCCGGCGGTCGGGCGGCCGTGCCGGAGATCCGTAGCTAAGCTCCGACGATGACGAAAGGGCGTCCCGTGGCCTCGGATGACACGCGGAAAGTCACCATCGCGGAGATCGCCCGGCTGGCCGGTGTGTCCGTGCCCACGGTCTCCCGGGTCATCAACGGTCGCGCAGACGTCTCCCCGCAGACCCGGGAACGGGTCGAGGGGCTGCTCACCCGGCACGGCTACCGCCGCCGTCCGCCGAGCATGCGGACCAGCTCCGGCCTGATCGACCTGGTCTTCAACGACCTGGACAGCCCGTGGGCGGTCGAGATCATCCGCGGCGTCGAGGACGTCGCCCACGCGGCCGGCACCGGCACCGTCGTCTCGGCGATCCACCGCCGCAGCTCCTCGGCCAAGCAGTGGCTGGACAACATGCGTACCCGCTCCACCGAGGGGGTCATTTTCGTGACCTCCACCCTGGAGCCACCGTTGCAGGCCGAACTGCGCCGCCTCAACATCCCGGTGGTCATCGTCGATCCGGCCGGCGTGCCGCCGCAGGAGGCGCCGACCATCGGCGCGACTAACTGGGCCGGCAGCCTGCGCGCCACGGAGTACCTGCTCGGTCTGAGCCACCGGCGGATCGGTTTCATCGCCGGACCGCCGCAGCTGATGTGCAGCCGGGCCCGTCTCGACGGCTACCGGGCCGCGCTGGAGACCGCCGGGCTGTCCGCCGATGACAAACTGATCTACTCGGGCAACTTCTACCACGAGGCCGGCTTCGCCGGTGGCAGTCACCTGCTCGGCCTGCCCGACCCGCCCACCGCCATCTTCGCCTCCAGCGACCAGATGGCCCTCGGCGTCTACGAGGCCGTACGCCGGCGTGGGCTGCGCGTGCCCGACGACATCAGCGTCGTCGGTTTCGACGACCTGCCCGAGGTCCGCTGGTGCTCGCCGCCGCTGACCACCGTGCGTCAGCCACTGTCCGAGATGGGCATGCTGGCCGCCCGCACGGTGCTGCGCCTGGCCCAGGGCGAGCGCGTCGAGAGCCCTCGGATCGAACTCGCCACCGAACTCGTCATCCGCGACAGCGCCGCGCCGCTGGGCGGCTGAGCGCCGCGGAAGTTCGCTCCGGAATTCTCCGGTAACAGGTCCCGGCAGGCGCCTGAAACTTTCACGGCTAGGCTGAAATTCAGTCGCCGGACGCCCGCGGCGCAGCGGCCCGGGCGACGCGGAGCCGCCGCGACCGGACCTCGGAGGAGCTTCCTGTGACGGTGAACAACACCCGCAAGGTCACCATCGCCGCGATCGCCGACCTGGCCGGGGTGTCCGTACCGACGGTCTCCCGGGTCGTCAACGGCCGCTCCGACGTGGCCGTCCACACCCGGGAACGGGTCGAGGAGCTGCTCACCCGCCACGGCTACCGCCGCCGGGCGGCGCCCGCGCGGGCCAGCTCGGGCCTGATCGACCTGGTCTTCAACGACCTGGACAGCCCGTGGGCCGTCGAGATCATTCGCGGGGTGGAGGACGTGGCCCACGCGGCCGGGGTCGGGGCCGTCGTGTCGGCCATCCACCGCCGCTCCTCCTCGGCCCGGGAGTGGCTCGACGGGCTGCGCCAGCGGGGCACCGAGGGGGTCATCTTCGTCAACTCGATGGTGGTGTCGCCGTTGCGGGCCGGGCTGCGCCGCCTCAACATCCCGGTCGTCCTCGTCGACGCCGACGGGGTCCCGCAGCCGGACACCTCTACCATCGGCGCCGCCAACTGGGAGGGTGGGCTGCGCGCCACGGAATACCTGCTCGGCCTCGGTCACCGGCGGATCGGGTTCATCTCCGGCCCGCCCCACCTGATGTGCAGCCGGGCCCGCATGGACGGCTACCGGGCCGCGCTGGACGCCGCCGGCCTGCCCGTCGACGACGCCCTCGTCCACCAGGGCGACTTCTACCACGAGTCCGGATTCGCGGCCGGCACCCGCCTGCTGGGCCTGGCCGATCCGCCGACCGCGATCTTCGCCGGCTGCGACCAGATGGCCCTCGGCGTCTACGAGGCCGTACGCCGGCGCGGGCTGCGCGTCGGCGACGACGTCAGCGTGGTCGGTTTCGACGACCTGCCCGAGGTCCGCTGGTGCTCGCCGCCACTGACCACCGTGCGCCAGCCGCTGGCCGAGATGGGCATGCTGGCCGCCCGCACCGTGCTGCGGTTGGCGCAGGGCGAGCCGGTGGAGAGCCGGCGGATCGAACTCGCCACCGAACTCGTCGTCCGGGACAGCGCCCGCCCACCCCGGGACCGGTAGCCGGCGGCCCCGCGGTGGGTGCTCAGGGGATGTGCCGCCCGTGCGCGTCCGCCACCCCCGACTTGCGGTGGAAGTAGGCGTTGACCTGGTCCCGCCACTCCTCGGCGCAGCGGACCTGCTCGTCGAGGCGCTCCCGCACCCGGGCGTGCAGCGCCGGATCCACCCGGCCGGCGACCGACTCCCACCGGCGCCGCATCGCGACGACCTGCTCCACCCCGGCGAAGTGGGTGTCGTAGATGTGCTGGATCACCGTCGCGCCGCTGTGCAGCACGTGCCCGTACGGCACGTGGTGGAAGAACAGCAGCAACTCGTCCGGGCACCGCTCGACCGACTCGTACACCTCGCGCCACGGCGACGGGTACTGGCCGGTGAAGCCGGTACCCGACGCCCGGCTGCGGTCCACGCCGACGCCGTCCCGGTCGGCGAAGTGGTACGTGCCCCACGGGGTGTACTCGTACCCGTCCACGTCGGGGCCGTAGTGGTGCCCCGGACGGACCATGAAGCCGACCCCCAGCGGTGCGGTGTACCGCTCGTAGGTGCGCCAGGAACCGTCCATAATCTCGTGCAGCGTCTTGCGCACCAGGTCGTCCCCGGTGCCGTCGGGCGGAAAGGTCAGCGCGATCCACTCGTCGAGCAGCGCCACCGGGTCCAGTCCCGGGTCCCAGGCCAGCCGGCCGAACGCGTACAGGTTCGCCTGCGCGAGCGGGTGCCCGGTCCAGTACCCATCGTCGCCCACGTTCGATACGGCGACCAGGCCGCCCCCACCGGCGGCGACCGTGGCGACGGTGGCGCCGTCGGCGCCCCACGGCGGGAATCGCAGCACCTCGCTCCACCACGGGGCCAGGTAGCACACGTGCCGCTGCTGGCCCGTGTACTCCTGGGTCACCTGGAACTCCACCGCCAGCCGGGTGGCGGGCATCGCCGCGATCAGCGGGGAGACCGGCTCCCGTGGCTGGAAGTCCATCGGGCCGTACTTCACCTGCACGATCACGTTGTCATGGAACCGGCCGTCCAGCGGGACGAAATGGTCGTGGGCGGCGCGCGCCCGGTCGGTCGACCGGTCCCGCCAGTCCTGACGGTGGTTGTAGACGAAGGCCCGCCAGTGCAGCCAGTCCCCCGAACGGGGCCAGCGCCTCCGCGATCACGTTCGCGCCGTCCGCGTGGCTGCGCCCGTACCCGAAGGGCCCGGGCTGCCCCTCCGAGTCGGCCTTCACCAGGTAGCCGCCGAAGTCCGGCACCGCCTCGTACACCCGGCGGGTGGCCCGGGCCCACCAGTCGCGCACCCGGGGATCCAGCGGGTCGGCGGTCGGCAGCCCGCCGACCGCGAGGGGCGCGGCGAAGCCGATCGACAGGTGCACCCGGATCCCGTACGGCCGCAGCACGTCCGCGATCGCCGCCACGTCGTCCAACCGGTCCGTCAACAGCCGCATCTCGGTGGCGTGCACGTTGACGTTGTTGATCGCGATCGCGTTGACGCCGCAGGCGGCCAGCAGCCGTCCGTAGGCGGCGACGGGGGAGGCCGTGCACGTCCGGCGCCAGCTGCGGTGGCTGGCGGAGGTGCTGCCCGACCCCGGACGGCCCGACCCGCCGGGAGAGGATTCCCGGCCTGCCCGCCTCCGCCAACCGGCCGGCTGAACGGCGCGGGGGGCGTCCCGGGCCCGGTCAGAACAGCGTCGAGGGCCCGACCGGCGCCGGCTCGGGCAGCGGCTCGACCTCGGTCCGGCGCGCCCGGACCTCGTCGTGGAACCGGCGGGCGAGCTCGGGCGCGTCGGCGTTGTCCGGGGTGTGCACGAAGACGGTCGGTGACCGGCCCTCGCGCAGCCAGCCGGTCACCACGTCGAGCCACGGCTGCCAGCCCTCGACGGTCCGCGCGGGGTCGTCCCGGCCGAGGTACCGGACGATCGGCCGGTCGGTCAGCGCCCGGGCCCGCAGCGGCGTGCGCGGCTTCTTGAGCCACGCCTCCCGCTCCGCGTCGCTGGTCGGCGGGGTGCGGAAGAATGCGGTGGTGTCGAAGGGAATCCACTCCGCGCCGACCGGGGCGAGCGCCTCCTCCAACGCGCGCACCTGCCTCGGGTCGTCGAAGAACGCCGGGTGGCGGACCTCCACGGCGTACCGGTGGGCGGCCGGCAGCCCACGCAGGAAGCGGGCGAGCGTGGCTACGTCGGCGGGTCCGAACGAACCCGGCAGCTGGATCCAGAGGGCGTGGGCCCGGGGGCCGAGCGGCTCGATCGCGTCGAGGAAGACCTGCAGCTCCTCATCGGCGCCGGTGAGCCGGCGTTCGTGCGTGACGACCTTCGGCAGCTTGAGCACGAACCGGAAGTCCGGGTCGGTCTGCGCGGCCCACGACGCCACCGTTTCTCGGGCCGGGGTCGCGTAGAAGGTGGTGTTCCCCTCGACTGCGGTGCACCAGCCGGCGTACGCGCGCAGCCGCTCGTGGGCCGGCAGCGGGTGCGCCAGGAAGCGTCCCTGCCACGACCTGTGCGTCCACATCGCGCACCCCACGTGCAGGCGCATTCCGACCCTCCCGCCGCTCGACACCCCGGCGCGGGGCGACCCACGCCGCGGGTACCGTATCCGGCCCGTCCACCCGGCGGGCGGCGACCTTGCCGGAGCGCCAGCTCAGCGGAGGATGACGAGGTTGGCCATGTCGACCACCGGACGGTAGCCGAGCGCGGCGTAGATCTTGTTGGAGGTCGGGTTCGCCTGGTCGGTGAAGAGGCACGCCCGTGCGCCCTCGGCCCGGATCCGCCGGGACACCTCCGCGACCGCGTTGCTGGCCCAGCCGCGTCCGCGCTGGGCCGGTGGGGTGTACACCGGGCCAACCCGCGCCACCCCGAACGACGGGGGGTTGGCGGCGGTGAGGTGCACCGGCCGCCCGGCCTCGTCGATCCAGAACCACACCCGTCCGGTGCGGATCCGGCGCAGGATGTCCGCCCGGTCCGGCACCTCGTGGGCGCTGGCGCCGCGCGGTCGGCCCGCCTGCTCGTCGGCGTCGCCCATGAACGCGGCGAACCACTCCGTCGCCAGCGCCAGGTCGTCCTCGGTGGCGACCACCAGGCGGCCGGGCACCGGCGTCGGCGGGACCAGCTCGCCGAGCTCGTGCAGGCGGGTGTGCTGGCCGACCGAGACCCGGCCACCGCCGAGCCGGGCCAGCTCGGCCGCGCACAGCTCGGCGGCGGGGAGGGCGCCGTTGACCGCGAGCACCTCCTCCCCGCGCTCCTGCAGCGCGGCGGCCAGGGCCACCGCGGCGTCGTCCGGCATCGGCAGCAGGTACGGCGGGTACGGCGCGAACGGCGCGGCGCGCATCCCGGCGCCGACCACCGCGCCGGTGGCGTCCCTGACCACCAGCCACCAGTCCCGGTCCGCCTGCGCCGCCCCTTCGTCGCGGCGGGCCGACAGCCGGTGCGCGACGGTGGTCACGACCGTGCTGACCACCGGGTCGGCGGCCAGGTGGTCGCCCGCCACGGCGAGGAACTGGCCGGCCTCCCGGTAGAACTGCAGGCGGTGCGTGCTCATCCGCGGAAGCTAACCGGCCGGGCGGCGCATTCGCACCGGGATTTCCGCCGCCCCCGACCGCGGGCGCTCACACCAGCGCGCGGACCGCCCGTACCGCCGCATCGCCCAGCGGCACGTCACCCACGTCGCAGCGGACGATGCCGGCGGAGAGTTCGGCCGAGCGCGGGGTGACGAGCCGTACGCCGCGGACGCCGGCCAGGGCGTCCGTGAGCCGGTCGGCCAGTTCGCGGGTCCGCGCGGCCACTCGCTCGGGGCCGGTGGAACTCGAACGCCGTGGCCAGCGCCCACCGGTGCTCGACGGAGTGGTAGCCACCGGGTGTGTGCGCGGGACCGCCGGGTGCCTCCGGCGCGGCCGCGGGGCCTCGGCGCCGAAGCCGTGCACCCCGTCGACGCAGGCCAGCGCCGGCGGACCGCGCGGGTACGGCCTCGGCGAACTGCCGGGGTGGCCGGCGTGCGTCGCGAAGACGAAGGTGGCCAGGTGGGCCCGGCTGCGCTGGCGGCGCCGTCGTACGCTGCCGCGGGTGAGCGCACCCGCCCGCATCCTGATCTACGGGGTGTACGGTGCCGGCAAGTCCACCCTGGCCGCGCGGTTGGCCGAGCGCCTCGGGCTGCCCTGGTATCCGGTCGACGACCTGCTCTGGCTGCCCGGTTGGGTCGAGGTGCC
The DNA here is from genome assembly GCF_047200535.1 of Micromonospora mangrovicola. Lineage (NCBI taxonomy): Bacteria > Bacillati > Actinomycetota > Actinomycetes > Micromonosporales > Micromonosporaceae > Micromonospora > Micromonospora mangrovicola. The sequence goes on from NZ_JBJZOG010000118.1 coordinate 11,687, forward strand.
GGTCGCGCGGCAGCGCGGCCGGATCGAGGAGATCTGCCGGCGGAACCGCTGGATCCTCGACGGGGCGTACCACGGGTGGCGGGACGTCCCGCTGGGCCGCGCCGACCTGGTGATCGGCCTAAACTATCCGCGCTGGCGCTCGTTCTGTCGGCTGTTGCGCCGCACCCTGCGCCGCCTGGTGACGCGGGAGGAGATCTGCAACGGCAACCGCGAGTCGTTGGGCAGTGTGCTCTCCCGGGACTCGATTCTGGTGTGGCACCTCGTCGCGTTCAACCGGGCCCGCCGGCGGATGCGGTCCTGGCAGGCCGATCCGTCCGAGCCGCCGGTGCTGCTGTTCCGGTCACCCGCGGCGCTGGAGCGCTGGCTGGCCGGCCTGCCCGGCCGGCCCGCGGGCTGAGCCGACCCCACCGGCCGGCCGGACCCGGGGCCCGATGTCGCCCCGGCCGGTCGCCCGCCTCGGTCCGGTCGGCGGTTAACCTGCCGCGGTGACGCACGAGCGGGAGATCACCGAGCCGGTCGACCTGTGCCTCCCGGACGGGCGGCTGAACCCGGCGGCGGTGGGCTGGAGCCGCCGGCCGCTGCACCGGGCGAACCTGCGCGGTTGGGGGCGGGTCAAACGCTGGGAGTACTGGGGAATCGTGACTCCGACGCACGTCGTCGGTCTGGTCGCGTCGTCGCTGGACTACGCGGGTGTGCACAGCGTCTACGTCCTCGACCGCCGCACCCGGGTCGAGACCGACACCGAGGTGGTGGTCCCGTTCGCGCGCGGCACGGCGTTCCCGGCGGTCAGTGGTGCGGGCGAGGTACGGGCCACCGGCGGCCGCCTCGCGATCGACGTCGACCAGCGGCCGGGCGGCAGCACCATCCGCGCCACCGCGCCCGGCGTCGAGGTCGACCTGGAGGCGCCGCTGCCGCCGGGCCACGAGTCGCTCGGCGTCGTGGTGCCGTGGAGCACCCGCCGGTTCCAGTACACCGTCAAGGACGTCGGCCGGCCGGTGCGCGGCACGCTGCGGGTCGACGGCACGGCGTACCGGGTCTCGGCGGAGGAGTCGTTCGCCGTGCTGGACCACGGCCGCGGCAAGTGGCCGTACGCGATCAGCTGGAACTGGGCGGCCGGCAGCGGGCCGGGCCGGGCGATCCAGCTCGGCGGCCGGTGGACCGACGGGACCGGTTCGACCGAGAACGGGCTCTTCCTGGACGGGCGGCTGCACAAGATCGGCGCCGAGCTGACCTGGCGCTACGACCGCACCGACCGGCTCCGCCCGTGGCGGATCACCGGCGACCGGGTCGACGCGCGGTTCCATCCGTTCCACGAACGCGTCGCCCGCACCAACCTCGGCGTGCTGGCCAACGAGACCCACCAGTGCTTCGGTCACTTCTCCGGCTGGGCGCGCGCCGACGACGGCGAACGCGTCGACCTCGACGGCCTCGTCGGTTGGGCGGAGGAGGCACGAAACCGCTGGTGACGGCGTCGTCGCCCGGGCGGGCCGGGCCCGCCCGGGCGGCCGTTCGGTTCGCCGAATCCGCGGACCGCCCCCGGTCGGGGACCTAACGTCGGCAGGGACGATCGGCCGGGCGGCGGAGGGGCGGCGACATGGGGCGCGACCGTGCGGGGCGTCGTCCGGCCTGGCCGCGACCTCCCGCTCCGGCGCCCGGGGACCGTACGGTGACGCCGTTCGAGATCTTCTTCGACGTGGTGTTCGTGTTCGCGCTCACCCGGATCATGGCGTTGATCGGGCGGTCACCCACCCCGGTGACCATGGCGCAGGGGCTGCTCCTGCTCGTGCTGCTCTGGCTGGCCTGGTCGTCGTACACCTGGTTGGGCAACCAGACGCGGGCCGACGTCGGCCTGGTCCGCGCGGGCTTCCTGGTGGCCATGGCGGCGCTGCTCGTAGCGGCGCTGGCCATGCCCCAGGCCTGGTCGCCCGGGCCAGGGCTGGACGGGCCGCTGCTCGTCGCGCTGGCCTACGTCCTGCTGCGGGTGGTCCACCTGGCGCTGTACCACTGGGTGGCGGCCGGCGTGCCCGGGCTCCGGGCTCGGATCCGGTTCTTCGCGGCGGTCAGTGCCGCCGGCTGGTTGCCGCTGCTGCTCGGCGCGCTGCTGAGCGGGGCGGCGCACGCCGTGCTCTGGGTGGTGGCCTTCGTGATCGAGGCCGGTGGGCAGCGCCTCTCGTACGCGTGGCGCGGCGCCTGGCCGCTGCGCAGCGCGAGCTACTTCGCCGAACGGCACGGCCTGGTCCTGATCATCGCCCTCGGTGAGTCGCTGAGCGCCGCGGGGGTGGGCGGCGCATCCGCGGTGACCGCGCCGCCGGTCGTCGGCATGGCCCTGGTCGGCCTGGTGGCGACGGCCTGCCTGTGGTGGCTGTACTTCGTGTACGCCTCGCCATCCGCCGCCCGTGCCCTGGCCGGGGCGGCAGGGCGGCGACGCGACCGGATCGCCGCGGACGCCTACAGCCAGACCCACCTGTTGCTGGTCACCGGAGTGGTCTACTTCGCGGTCGGTGTCGAGCAGGTGCTCGCGCACGTCGCGGAGGCGCACGCCGGGGACCACGGCGATGGACCTTCGCTGACCTGGTCGGCCGCGGTGGCCCTGTACGGCGGTGCGGCGCTCTACCTGGCCGGCCGCCTGCTCTTCCTCCGGTTCACCGGGCAGCCGGTCCGCCCGGGCCAGGTGGCCCTCGCCGTGCTGGCCGTGCTCCTGCTGCCGCTCGGGCGGGCGCTGCCGCCGGCCGTGGCGCTCGGCGTGCTCGCCGCCCTGCTGGTCGCCGGGGTGCTCGCCGACCGACTGGTCCGGGTGCGCCGGAGCGGCGATTTCGCCCGGCGCCGGTGACGGGCGGAAGCCGTCGGATTTCCGATCGCCGGTCCAGGAGGCGGCACCGGGCTCCCGCGGCGGGCCGTCGCCAAGTACTCTCCGCTCGGAGAGGAACGCGATGATCAGTCGTCGAAAGTTGATCGCCACCGGTCTGGGTGTGACGGCCGGCCTGGCGACCGCAGGGTGCAGCCGAGGAAAGTCGACCGCCGCGACCTGGTCACAGCCGGGTGAGGGCGGCGAGAGCGTCGCCGCGGCCGAGGGCGAGCGGGTCCGGGTGACCGTCACACCGGCCGCCGACGCCACGAAGGTCTCGCCGCTCGACCAGGTCGTGGTGGCGGTGGAGGCCGGCACGCTCAAGGAGGTCACGGTGACCACCGGGAGCAAGACGGTCGCCGGCAAGCTGGACGACGACGGCCTGTCCTGGCGGTCGACCGGCAAGCTGGCCTACAACAAGACCTACAAGGTCAGCGTGACCGCTGCCGACTCCGCCGGCACGGTGACCGAGCAGGAGAGCAGCTTCCGCACCCTCAAGCCGTCCGGCGTCGCCTCGGTCACCTTCCAGGCCAGCAAGCTGGCCGCCCTGAAGGACGGCGGCACCTACGGGGTCGGCCTGCCGGTCATGGTGAACTTCAGCCGACCGGTGAAGAACCGGACCGAGGCGGAGAAGTCGATGCTGGTGGAGACCACGCCGGCCGTCGAGGGACGGTGGCGCTGGATCGACGGCCAGAACGCGCACTGGCGACCGGCGAAGTACTGGACCCCGGGTACGAAGATCTCGGTGAAGATCAACCTGTTCGGGCAGGATCTCGGCAAGAACGTCTACGGCACCGACGCCAGCACGAACTTCACCATCGGCCCGTCCCGCATCGCCATCGCCGACGCCCGCACCCACCGGATGAAGGTCTACATCGACGGCAGCATGGTGCGCGACATCCCGATCAGCATGGGCAAGGGCGGCACCACCACCGGGGCGAACGGCGAGGTGATCAGCTACTGGACCCGCTCCGGGCCGCACGTGGTGATGACCCGGGAGCCCTCGCACCGGATGACCTCGGCCAGCTACGGGGTCACCGACCCGAAGGACCCCAACTACTACGACGAGGTCATCAAGCTCTGCCTGCGGATCTCGTACTCCGGCGAGTTCGTGCACATGGCCGACTGGAACATCGGTTCGCAGGGCAGCGAGAACACCTCGCACGGCTGCATCAATGTCGGCCCGGCCAACGCCCGCTGGTTCTACGACACGTTCCGGCTGGGTGACGTGGTCGACGTGCGCAACACCCCGCGCAAGATGGCGCTCTCCGACGGCGTGGGCGACTGGACCATCCCGTGGGACAAGTGGTGATCACCGGATCACGTGCCGGGGCCGCCGTCGGTTGACGGCGGCCCCGGCCGTTTGTGGCGCGATTGTCACAATCCATTGACTAGAACCTATGTCTGGATGGGATCATTCGGCAAAGCCGGCGGCGCGGTCACGAGCCGGCGCCGCGACTGCAGAGGAGTCCGAATGCGTACACGTTCCCTCCGCCTCGTCGTATCGTCCGTGGGCCTGGCGGCGACCACCCTGATCGCCACGGCAGTACCCGCCCAGGCCGCTCCGGACGGCGCACCGCCGAGCACCCGACCCGTCCTCGCGCCCGTCCTCTCGGCCACCGACCGGCTCGCCCGCGAGGTGGCCGACGCGCTCGCCGACCCCACCGTCCGGCACCGCGTCGTCCCGGCCGTCGCCGCCGGGCCGGTGGACCTGTTGACGGCCCGACTCGACGCGGGCGCCGACCGGGCCGCCCGTACGGTCAACCAGGCGGTGCTCACCGCGAAGGGCCTGCCCGCGGCCACCGGCTCGGTGCTGCGACTGCGGCTCGGTCATCGGGACATGGCGGCGGCGTTGGGTCGGGGCGAGATCCCGCTCGTGGCGGCGGCGTCGACCGACGACGCGCCGACCGGCGTGGTCGGCCACGACCCGGCCGGCGGGCAGGTCCTGCTGGACCCGGTCCGGCTCCCTGAGCGGCCGGTGCTGGTGGTCGAGGTCGACGTGGCGAAGGCGATGGGACGCGGCCTGGCGCAGGTCCGGCAGGAGCTCGCCGCCCAGGGCCTCAGCGGGGTCACCCCCACGCTGAGCGCACAGTCCGGCTACTGGGCCACCAAGGTCACCGCCATCCGGCTCAACGACGACCAGGAGCCGTGGATCAAGGGCGCCGCCGAGATTTTCAACGTCGTCGGCGGATTCGGGCTCGACGGCAAACCCACGGTCAGCATCGTGGAGATGCCCTACCTGGACTACGCCGGCACGACCTACTACCCGAACCAGCTGCTGGTCCACTTCAACAACTACAAGTACAACCTGGCCGACGTGGTGATGTGGGAGGACGACGGCGACACCAACTACCGCGACCTGGCCAAGGCGCTGATCACGGCGCTGTTGACCGTCGTCGACTACGGAACGTACACCCCGCTGGTCAACGCGATCATCGACGCGATGCCGGCCAGTTGGTGGACCGACGACCCGGACTACGTCGACTCCTGGTACACGCTCAGCACGGGCAGCTCCGGCCGGCTCAACGGCGCGGCCGCCAACGGCTGGATGGACGTCGTCCCGTACTGGGTGCAGCAGCTCTGA
>NZ_JBJZOG010000119.1:0-16988 GCF_047200535.1 Micromonospora mangrovicola
CCCGCAGCCGCCTCGGCCGGGCCCGGATCGGACCCGGCCGCGATGGCAGGTCGGCGTCCCGGCGGCCGCCGGGCCGTCATCGGGCGGACACTTGCGGTGACAATCTTCGATACTGTCGAGGCATGCGGCAGTGTGCTGGGCGGGTCACGCAACGCCGGCCGGGGCCGGGAACGAGCCTCAGCCGTCCGTCCCTAATGGACGGCGGCCGACGGTGACGGCCGCGGTACGCACAGGGCGATCCGCCGCGGGCCGGGGCGAGCGTACCGGCCGTGTGCACTGAGGTCCATGCCGTCCTGCGGCTCGCGTCACTGGCGGCCGGATGGCCGAGCGTGTACCGGTTCGTGCGGCATGAGGCCGACGAGATCATCGATGTCTTCGACCGGACCATTCGGCCAATCGTCGACCGGAGCATCGACGGTGAGCGCCGTCGGCGGGAAATCTCCCGGATCCTGCTGGGCACCAGCGTCAAGGTGTGCCTCGCGATGACCGGGTACGCGCAGGCCACCGGGATCGCGTTTCAGGCCGATCGGGCGGTGCTGGGCAGTTCGTTCACCCGCGTGTACGACGACCTGTTCGACAACTTCCGCAGCCCGCGCCTGGACGAGCGGCTGACAGTCCTGTTCGAGGGCGGCCCCTTCGAGCCGCGGTCGGATGCCGAGGCACTGCTGCTAGAGCTCTACCGCACCATCGAGGCGGCGCTGCGGCAGGAGGAGTCCGAGCCGGTCTACTCCGCCCTGCGGGGGATGCACCGGTTTCAGATCCAGTCACGGCAGCAGCGCGGGCCGGTCGTCTCGGGGCCGGACCTCCGCCGGATCACCTGCGGCAAGGGTGGGCTCGGCACAGCGGCGCTGTTCGGGCTGCTCCGGCCGGCGTTGTCGCCCGCCGAACAGCGGCTGCTCATGGAACTCGGCGACATCCTTCAGGTCCTGGACGACTACCACGACGTTGCCCTCGACCGCGCCGAAGGCGTCGTCACCGAGGTGACGCTGGGCACCGTCACGCTGGTCGAGACCGGCCGGCGGATCGGGTCGCTCCGCCGTGAGTTCCGCCGGCAGTATCCCCGCTGCCGGCAGGACCGGCTGTTCGGCATGTTGTTCATGATGCTGGCGCGGGCGCTGATCCATCACCTGCAGGACCGGCGCCGACACCGGTCGGGCGCCCGGCCCCGGGCCGGACCAGCGTCGGCGGGACCAGACCGGGATGATCGTCGGCCGCACCGACTGCTGTTCCGAGCGGCCGGAAACATCCGCCCGACGACAGGCACCGCTTCGGCAAGCGAGGCTGGCTGATTGTGCGCATCCCGCCAGCTTGTTGATTTCACGTTCGGTGCGACGCCGGTGGTGGCCGGTAGAGTGACCGCGGAGGGCTGTCCAGCTGTGCGGCCGCCCTCGTTGACGCGAGATGCCGGGCGGCCGGACGGGCCGCCCCTGGCTGGGCCGCAGCGCGGCGGCGACATGGTAGGCAGGACGCCGGGGAGAGGCGGCAGGCGGTGGGGACGACAGAGGTGGTGCTGGCCGAGCCGGACAGCATACGGCCGGAGGTCCTGATACCTCCGGCACCGCTGGGCGGCCCCGCCCGTTGGTTGCGGCGGCTCACCGTCGGTCCCGGCCGGTCGTCCCTCGATCGGGCCCGCACCGTCACTCTGGGCTGGCTGACGGCCGCCGTGCTCGCCGTGATCATCGATCGAATGCTGGTCGATCACGTGCTGGTAACTCTGGCCGGCGGCACGCTGGTCGGCTACACGGTGGTGCGCGCCGCCGCCCTGTGGATCGTCGAGCGGCGGCAGTACGCCTTCGAGCGGTGTTGGCTCGACGAGCAGTCACGGCTGCTGCGGCGGCATCCCTTCGAGGTGGTCTCGGTCCGGGTGCAGGTGTCGGTCGACCAGACCCGGTCCACGGTCCGCGGCGTCGACCTGACCAACCCGGCCGACGTCGCCTGGCTGCTCGACCAGCAGGCCGCCGCCGGTGCCGACGGTGCCGCCCAGGCCCGGGTCGAGTTCGGCTACTGGGCGACTGGTGGCTCCGGCCGGAGCAGCGACACCGTGCGCCGGCGCCTGGCGGACCTTCAGGTCCGCCCCGTGGGCACCGCCATCACCCGGGCACGCATCCGTTTCCCGCAGGCCCGGTACGTGGCGGTCGGTGCCACAGCCGGCGCGAGCGGCTGCTGGCCCGACCCGGTCGCGCACTGGTCCCTCGTCGGGCCCGTGCAGCTCACCACCACCCGCGTCGCCTAGCCCGGCCCGACCGAAAGCCGGTCAGCTCGGGATCGCGGTCTCCGCCTCCGGGGCCTCCACCGACGCCGACGAAGGCTGGGCCAGCCGTTCCTGAAGCAACGCGTGCCGGAACTGGTAGAGCGGTCCCACCTGGCGGAGCACACCGAGTTTGTGCGCGTCCTGAAGGAACGTCATCAGCCGCAGCGGGGTCCACCCCCGGCCCGCCAACCAGAGCCGTGCGAGCACGAACTGGGCCCAGGCGCTGGTGGTGTAGACCATCATCCCGAGGCCCGCCGCCCCGAGCAGCAGCCCGACGACGGCGCCGAGCAGCCCCTCCGTCAGCGGGCTCAGCCGGAAGATCAGGCCGTACCGCTCGGCCCCGACGACGCCGCCCATGAACCCGCCGACCAGCGCGCCGGCCGTCCCGCCCAACGCGGTCCCGTACAGCACCGTGCTGCGGTCGCTGCGCAGCACGTTGCCCGGACTGGCCGGCTCCTTCGGCTCGGTCGGCTCGGTGAACCGACGCACCATGCCGAAGACCAGCCCGAAGAAGAGACCGATCAGCACGCCGTACCCGAAGCTGAACAGCAGGCCGACGATGAGCCCGCCGACGAGCGCGCCGACCACACCGAAGCCGATGTCGCGGGCCAGGAACTCCGGTGACAGCTCCGCACGGCGGAACATCCGGGGTACGAACCGGCGTGGTCGCTTGTCCCGCAGCCTCCCTAGCGGCAGCGCGGCGAAGAAGCCGACCAGCAGGCCGAAGGCCACACCGAAGTGGGGCCGACCGAACAACCCGAACATCACCCAACCCAGCAGGGCACAACTCGCCGTGCCCACGGCGACCCGCACGACCTGCGATACCGGCCGGGGCACCGCGCGGGGGAGCTGCCACCACGCGAGGTCGCGGGTCCTCAGGGTCTGCAGGTGCACCGCCAGGAACACCAGTGCCCGCTGGGCGACGGCCGGATCCCACCGACGGGAGATCCGGGTCGGACTGGGCACCGCCCGGTGCGGGCGGGTGCGGAAGACCGTGGGGATGAACCGGTCGAGTAGATACCGCTCGACTTCCTGCTGCTGGGGGAACCGGCGCCGGTCGAGCAGATCCCGGGGCGACACGTCGTCCGCCTCGTAGACGATACGGGCCAGCGCGAGCATCAGCGGGTTGGTGAGCGCCTGCGCCAGCTCGCCCGACGGGTGCGCGACCAAGTCCGCCAGCACCGGCTCCCACTCCTCGAGCCGGGCGTCGGCGCTGGCGTCGAGCAGGAAATTCGCCGCCGCCTGCGGCTCCAGCGGCCGTAGCCGCACGACCAGGACGCCGACGAGCAGGTTCTGCGCGTTGGCCGCCAGAAACTCCTCGGTCCGGCAGGTCAGCACGAAAGGCCGGTCGGCGGACCAGTCGTCGTCCAGCGCGCGCAACGCGACGGGTCGCAGCTCGGGCGGCATCTCGTCCAGGCCGTCCAAGATCGGCAGCACCAGGCGCTGGGTAACGATCTCCCGGGTGGCGCTGACGCCGAACCGGGCCTCGTTGCCCAGGAACGGGTAGTCCTCCATCAGACGGCGGACCAGCCAGTCGTCTAGGTTCTCGCCCGGGTCCCAGGTGGCGATCTGCAACAGCACCGGCACCCGCGGAGACGCATCCTTCAACAGATCCAGCGTGAGGATCACGCACAACCCGGTCTTGCCCGACCCCGGCTCGCCGATGACCACCATCGGACGGGGCTGCCCGACGAACTCGTCGATCAGACGCGGCAGCTGGCCGGCCGGCGGCAACCGCACCCGCTCGTTTGGACGGTCCGTCACCTCCCAGCGGACCGGCATCTGGCGCGCCTCCTGCAGCTGACGCCGGCGCGCCTCCTCGTCCCACTGTTTGCGCACCTCGATGGCGAGCACCTGCACGGCCCGGTCGACCTGCTCGGGGGTGCTCTGCCGGCCCGGCCCCGACCAAGCCAGCGGGCCGACCTTCAGCACCGGCAACAGCGCGACTAGGGAGGACACGATCGTGAGCACGGTGGTCAGGTTGGAACTGCCGAACCGAATCCACGCGCCCGCGATGACGGCGGCCAGCACGAGCCAGAGGAGCAACGGGTACGCGGTTCTGCGTCGCCACAAGTTCGCCATCGGCTCCCCGGTCGTCCTACCGTTCGCGCCGCTCCGAGGCGCCACGGGCACCCTCAGGTCACTAGGAAGCGTGCCACGTCAGGCGCAACCGGTAAAGGTCAGCGCCGCGCACGGATCGGCGGCCACGGCCGTCCTGGATCACCCGGCCGTGCGACCGATCGTCGTCGGCGCGCTGAGCGGGCCCTCGTTCCCGCTGCGGTCCAGACCGGACACGCAGTAGGACAGGGCGCGGCCGCCCGGGGCGGCGCGGTCGACCCAGCCGGCGTCCCGGGTGGTGCCGGCGAGCCGGGCGACCCCACCGTCCACCCGGTAGACGGCGAAGCTCGTGGCGCCGTCGCCGCGCCAGGTCAGCACCACCCCTCCGGTGTCGCGGCGCGCCCCGGTCAGCACGGGCGCGGCGGGTGGCGCCGCGGGCAACTGTGCCATCGGGGGCAGCAGCGCCGGGCCGGCGTAGTACGTCCGGCTGTACCGGCTGACCGCTCCGAGCTTGTCGGCGCGTACCTGCCGGGCGCTGAAGTGCACGCTGCCGCTCACCCCGTACCGCCGGTTGAGGGCGAGCTGGCGGTCCAGTTCGGCCGGGTCACGCCAGGTGCCGCGCTCCCCCACCCGGTAGTCGGCCTGGCCGATGTAGAGCTGCACCCGGGTGCCCCGGACGGTCGCCGCCCACCACGGCAGCAGCTTGGCGTAGTCGGCCCGGCCAAACCCGATGTGCCAGTAGAGCTGGGGCACGACGTAGTCCAACCACTGCTGCCGTACCCAGAGCCGGGTGTCGGCGTAGATGTCGTCGTAGCTCTGCAACCCGGCGGTCGCCGAGCCGGCCGGGTCGGTGCGCGCGTTGCGCCAGATGCCGAACGGGCTGATGCCGAACTTCACCCACGGCTTGATCGCCTTGATCCGCTCGCTCATCTCCCGGACCAGCGTGTTCACGTTGTCCCGACGCCAGGCGTCCCGGTCCGCGAACCCCTGGCCGTACCGGGCGAACGCCGCGTCGTCCGGGAAGTCCTGCCCGTCCTCCGGGTAGGGGTAGAAGAAGTCGTCGAAGTGCACCCCGTCGACGTCGTACCGCTGGACCGCCTCCAGCATCGAGTCCTCGACGAACGTGCGCGCCTCGGGGATGCCCGGGTTGAAGTAGAGGCGACTGCCGGGCCGGTCGGCGCTGGGATAGGTCACCGCCCAGTCGGGGTGCCGGCGCAGCGGATGCGTCGGCGCGAGCCGGTCCAGCCTGGGGCCGGGGCCGCCGACGGTGGCCGGCTGCCCACCCCGGTACGGGTTGAACCAGGCGTGGAACTCCAGATTGCGGGCGTGCGCCTCGGCGACCATGAACTCCATCGGGTCCCAGCCCGGATCGCGGCCGTCGCGGCGGCCGGTCAGCCACTGCGACCACGGCGCGTACCGGGACGGCCAGAGCGCGTCCCCGCTCGGCCGCACGTGCACGAAGACCGCGTTGTGGTTACGTCGCACCGCCAGGTCCAGCCAGCTGCGGAACTCCGCCCGCACCGTCTCGGCCGGAAGTCCGGGCCGGCTCGGCCAGTCGATGTTGTTGACCGTCGTGATCCACATGCCGCGCAACTCGCGGGGCGCCCGGATGGGCAGGCCGGCGCAGCCGGGGATGTCGCCGGCCGGGCCGGCAGCGGGCGCGCCGCCCCCGACCGGCTCTCCTGTCTCCCCGACCACTCGCTCCCGCAGCGACCAGGCGCCGACCCCGAGCGCCAGGGCGAGCGAGGCGACCACGGCGGCGAGCTTGCGGGCACGACCGCGGTGGGCGCCGGGGGCAGGCGGAGCGGCGGTGGGCATCGGCCCAGTCTGCCCAACGCCGCCGCCCGGTGCACCAGTTGAACCTTCACTCAATGCGCGGACCGGAGCCGGCTGCTGCCGCCGGCGGCGGTCCCACCCGTCACCGCGCACGAGCCCGGTCGGGGCATCCACTGTGGGCCGGCCAGCCGCTGGACAACCGCGAGGTCATAACTTGCCCGACATCGGTGTTTTTTGAGGCATTCAAGACAAAATTCCGGCATACTGCGCACCGTGACCACGGTCTCGGACTTCGAACGCCTGCTGCGCGGGGCCGCGCTCCGCGTGACCCGTCCGCGGCTCGCGGTGCTGGGCGCGGTGCACGCCCAGCCGCACGCCGACACCGCCTCGATCTTCGGCGCCGTACGGCGGGAGCTGCCCGAGGTGTCCCACCAGGCCGTGTACGACGTGCTGCGGGCGCTGACCGCCGCGGGGCTGGTGCGGCGCATCGAGCCGCCCGGCTCGGTGGCCCGCTACGAGTCGCGGGTCGGCGACAACCACCACCATGTCGTGTGCCGGTCGTGCGGCGCCATCGCCGACGTCGACTGCCTCGCCGACGAGGCGCCATGCCTGACCGCGTCCGACGGCCGGGGATTCGCGATCGACGAGGCCGAGATCACCTACTGGGGCAGCTGTCCCGAGTGCCGCACGGCGCCGGCGACCAGTGGACCGAACGAGTGAAGAGACAGGAGAGGGATCGACGTGACTGATCGCGGCAGCGAAAGTGAGAACCCGGTCATCCCGGCGCCCACGCCGAGCCCGCACCGGCCCAGGAGCAACCAGGACTGGTGGCCGAATCAGCTGAACCTGCAGGTGCTCCACCAGCACTCGCCGCGGGCCAACCCGCTGGGCGCGGACTTCGACTACGCCGAGGAGTTCAAGAAGCTCGACGTGGCGCAGCTCAAGCAGGACATCCTCGACGTGATGACGACGTCGCAGGACTGGTGGCCGGCCGACTACGGCCACTACGGGCCGCTGTTCATCCGGATGAGCTGGCACGCCGCCGGCACGTACCGCATCGAGGACGGCCGTGGCGGCGCCGGCGACGGCGCCCAGCGCTTCGCCCCGCTCAACAGCTGGCCCGACAACGCGAACCTGGACAAGGCCCGCCGGCTGCTGTGGCCGGTCAAGCAGAAGTACGGCCGGAAGATCTCCTGGGCGGACCTGCTGGTCTTCACCGGCAACGTCGCCCTGGAGTCGATGGGTTTCAAGACCTTCGGCTTCGGCTTCGGGCGCCCGGACGTCTGGGAGCCCGAGGAGGTCTTCTGGGGGCCGGAGGACACCTGGCTCGGCGACGAGCGTTACAGCGGCGACCGGGAGCTGGCCGGCCCGCTCGGCGCCGTGCAGATGGGCCTGATCTACGTGAACCCGGAGGGGCCCAACGGCACCCCGGACCCGCTGGCCTCCGCCCGGGACGTCCGCGAGACCTTCCGCCGCATGGCGATGAACGACGAGGAGACCGTCGCGCTCATCGCCGGCGGTCACACGTTCGGCAAGACGCACGGCGCCGCCCCCGCCGAGTACGTGGGCCCCGAGCCCGAAGGTGCCCCCGTGGAGAGCCAGGGCCTCGGTTGGCGGAACACCTTCGGCAGCGGCAAGGGCCGGGACACGATCACCAGCGGGCTCGAGGGCGCGTGGACGCCCACCCCGGTCACCTGGGACAACAGCTATTTCGAGACCCTGTTCGGCTACGAGTGGGAGCTGGCCGAGAGCCCCGCCGGCGCCAAACAGTGGAAGCCGAAGGGCGGCGCCGGGGCGGACACCGTGCCCGACGCGCACGACCCGTCGGTGCGGCACGCGCCGATGATGGCCACGACGGACCTGGCGCTGCGCGCCGACCCGACCTACGAGTCGATCTCGCGCCGCTTCCTGGAGAATCCGGACCAGCTCGCGGAGGCGTTCGCCAGGGCGTGGTACAAGCTGCTGCACCGCGACATGGGACCCGTCACGCGCTACCTCGGCCCGTGGGTGCCGGAGCCGCAGCTGTGGCAGGACCCCGTTCCGCCGGTCGAGCACCAACTGATCACGGACGAGGACGCCGCGGCCCTCAAGCGCACGCTCCTCGCGTCGGGCCTGTCCGTCGCGGACCTGGTCCGCACCGCGTGGGCGTCGGCGGCGAGCTTCCGCGGCACCGACATGCGGGGTGGGGCCAACGGGGCGCGGATCCGCCTCGAACCGCAGCGCAGCTGGGCGGCCAACGACCCGGCCGAGCTCGCCACCGTGCTGCGGAAACTGCAGGAGATCCAGCAGGAGTTCAACGACGCGTCGTCGGGCGGCAAGAAGGTCTCGCTGGCCGACCTGATCGTCCTGGGTGGATGCGCGGCCGTCGAGCAGGCGGCGAGGAACGCCGGACACGACCTCACGGTCCCGTTCTCACCAGGGCGTACCGACGCCACCCAGGAGCAGACCGACGTGGCGTCGTTCGCCGTGCTGGAACCGAAGGCGGACGGGTTCCGCAACTACCTGCGGGCCGGGCAGAAGTTGTCGCCGGAGACCCTGCTGCTGGACCGGGCCAACCTGTTGACGCTGACCGCCCCCGAGATGACGGTCCTGATCGGCGGCATGCGGGCGTTGGGCGCCAACGCGGGGCGGACCCGCCATGGCGTGCTCACCGACCGGCCGGAGACGTTGACGAACGACTTCTTCGTGAACCTGCTGGACAACGGCGTGCAGTGGACGGCCTCCGCCTCGGCGGAGCACGTGTTCGAGGGGCGGGACGTGGCCACCGGCGAGGTCAGGTGGACCGCCACCGCCGTCGACCTGGTCTTCGGTGCGAACTCCCAGCTCCGGGCCGTCGCGGAGGTCTACGCCGCCGCCGACGCGCGGGAGAAGTTCGTCCGGGACTTCGTCGCGGCGTGGGTCAAGGTCATGAGCCTGGACCGCTACGACCTGGCCTGACGGGACCGGGCTCCGGCCACCGGGGAGGTGACCGGGGCCCGGTCCCGGCCGAGCGGGGACCGGCGGTCCGGCCCGAAGCGCACCGCGCCGGACCGGTCAGCGCCGCTGCCAGGCCAGGACGCCCAGGGCCGCCCCGGTCAGGCCGGCCGCCGCGACGAGACGGTGGCGGGACAGCCATGCCTGGGGGCTGTGGCCGTGCGAGCGGCCGGAGAAGATGCCCCGGGCACCGTAGTCGTGCCCACCCGGCCCGTCGAGGGGGTGCCAGAGGTTGTTCGGGCGGTCCTTGTCGACGCGCTGCCCGGTCTGCTGCGACTGGTAACCCGTCCGGGCCAGGTAGCGGTCCAGCAGTCCGGGAATGACGCGGTTGCCGAGAATGGTCAGCACCGTCGAGGTGCCCACCCAGTACTCCCGCCGCTGTGGCCGGTACGCCGCGCTGACGATGCCCCGGGCGGCCACGATCGGCTCGTAGATCGGCGGGACCGGCTGGGCGTGGCGCGGCAACCGGGACAGCAACCAGTCGAACTGCGGCGTGTTCAGCGCGGGCAGGTGCACCATGGTGACCCGTACGCCGCTGCGCTCGTGCATCAGCTCGCAGCGCAGCGACTCGGTGAACCCGACGATGGCGTGCTTCGCCCCGCAGTAGGCGGACTGCAGGGGAATCCCCCGGTAGGCCAGCGCGGAGCCCACCTGCACGATCGCGCCTCGGTTGCGGGGGGTCATGTGGGACAACGCCACCCGGGTGCCGTGCACGATGCCGAGGTAGGTGACCTCGGTGGCCCGCCGGAACTCCGCCGGCTGAATCTCCTGGAACGGCGCGAACGCGGAGCTGAAGGCATCGTTGATCCATACATCGATGGGGCCCAGCTCCGCCTCGATCCGCCGGCCAGCGGCCGCGACCTGGTCGTAGTCGGCCACGTCGACCTCGATCGGCAGCGCGCGGCTGCCGGCGGCGCGTACCTCCTCGGCGGCGGCCTCCAGCCCCACCCGTCCGCGCGCCAGCAGGGCGACGGCGACGCCGCGTTCGGCGAGCAGCCGTACGGTCGCCCGACCGACTCCCGCGCTGGCCCCGGTGACCACCGCCACCTGGATGTCCCGCCGTCGCCCCATGATCGCCTCCCGTCATCCCGGCTCCTCCTGAGCCTCTACCCACGCGGGGCTGCGTCACTCGTTCGGGTGGTGTCGAATCGCCGATCGAGCCCGACCGGGCGGACGCGGTGGCCTTCGCGCGCGACCCGCCGGGGCGGACCGGGGGGAAGACGCCCGGCCGGACGTGTCGCGCCGGCCGGGCCGGGTATGCCGGCGTCCAGTGCGCCGACGGCGGCGGGCCGGACAACCGGGCCGTCCCGATCGGGCGGGGCCCGGCACCGTGCCGTGGCGGTACGGGCCGGCGGACACCCGCCCGAGCACGCCACACGGCCGTGAGGGGAGACCAGCGGTGCCGGTCAGCGGAGGTGACCCGAACACCGGGACGTATCCGGCGGTACTGCGCGACTACGCGCTGCTCGCCGACGGGTACCGCGGTGCGCTGATCGGTCCGGGCGGCGACGTGGGCTGGCTGTGTGCGCCGGGCTGGTCCGACCCGGCCGTCTTCAGCTCGTTGCTGGGTGGGGCCGGGCGTTACCTGGTGACCCCGGCGGCGCCCCGCTTCGTCTGGGGCGGGCACTACGAGCCGGGCTCGCTGGTGTGGCGCAGCCGGTGGGTCACCGGGGACGGCATCATCGAGTCGCGGGAGGCGCTGGTCGCTCCCGGCGAGGAACAGCGGCTGGTCCTGCTGCGCCAGGTCCGCGCCGTGGACCGGACGGCCCGGGTCCGGGTCGTGGTGGACCCGCGGGCGGACTTCGGCCGGAAGCCGGTGCGGAACGTGAACCGCCACGGTGACCTGTGGCTCGCCCGTACCGGCGGGCTGCACCTGCGGTTCCACGGCGGCACCGAACTGCACGCCGACCCGGACGGCTTCCTCATCGGCGAGCTGACCGTGCCCGAGGGCGGCCGGCACGACCTGGTGCTGGAGCTGTCCGCCACGCCGCTGCGGGAATCGTGCGCCGAGCCGGGTGAGCTGTGGCGGATCACCGAGGACCACTGGGGGTCGGCCATCCCGGCCATGCCGGGCACCGCCGAGCGGGACGCCAAGTTCTCGTACGCGGTGCTGCGCGGGATGACCCGGCCGGGTGGGGGCATGGTCGCCGCGGTCACCACCGCCCTGCCCGAGCGGGCGCTGGCCGGCCGCAACTACGACTACCGGTACGCGTGGATCCGGGACCAGTCCTTCGCCGGTCAGGCTGCCGCCCTGGCCGGCCGCTACGACCTGCTCGACGACGCCGTCGCGTTCCTCACCGAGCGGGTGCTGGCCGACGGGGACCGGCTGGCGCCGGCGTACGCCGTCGACGGCGGGCCGGTGCCGCACGAACAGCCGGTGGCCCATCTGCCGGGATATCCCGGCGCGCAGGTGCGGACCGGCAACTGGGTGCGCGAGCAGTTCCAGCTGGACGCCTTCGGCGAGGTGCTCCTGGTGCTCGCCGCGGCGCGGCGGCACGGTCGCCTTCCCGATGACGCGCACCGGGCCATGGAGGTGGCCGTCGCGGCTATCGGCCGGCGCTGGTCGGAGCCGGACTCCGGGATCTGGGAGCTGCCGCCCCGGCATTGGACCCACTCGAAACTGACCTGCGTGGCGGGACTGCGGGCGGCGGCCCGGGTGGCCTCGCCGGAACTGGCCGGCCGGTGGTCGGCACTGGCCGACCGGGTCCTCGCCGACGCCGCCGCGCACGGCCTGCATCCGGCCGGGCGCTGGCAGCGGGCGTACGACGACGGGCGGGTCGACTCGGCGCTGCTGCTGCCCGGCATCCGCGGCGCGCTGCCGCCGCAGGACCCGCGGACCGAGCGGACCCGTCAGGTCGTGCTGGCGGAGCTGGCCGCGGACGGCTACATGTACCGGTTCCGGCCCGACCGGCGGCCGTTGGGGGACGCGGAGGGCGCGTTCCTGCTGTGCGGGTTCGCCGCCGCACTCGCTGCCTGGCAGGCGGGGGACGCGGTGTGGGCCAACCGGTGGTTCGAGCGCAACCGGGCGGCGTGCGGCCCGCCCGGGCTCTACACGGAGGAGTACGACGTGCGGCAGCGGCAGCTCCGGGGCAACCTGCCGCAGGCGTTCGTGCACGCGTTGATGCTGGAGACCGCGGTGACCCTGGGCCAGGTCAACCCGTGCCGGTGAGCGGCACCGTCGCTACCGGCCGGGGCCGGCGATCAGTGCCAGCCCGGTCCCGGGGTCGACCTGTTTGGCCAGTTCCGGGGCGACCTCGGTGACGATCACCTCGAGCGTGGGCCACACCTTCGCGCCGAGCAGGTGCCCGCCGACGGTGCTGCCGTCGGAGCGACCGAGCACGGCGTGCACGTGCAGCACCGGCTGACCGTCCCGAGCGGCCACGTCGCCCAGGAGGGACAGCACCTCCACCTGCTCGCGGACGGGAATGCGCCGGTAGTCGGCCCGCTCCGGGTCGAACCAGCCGACCTCGGCCTCCCGGAATCCGCCGACGGCGGTCACCCGCCCCGCGCACAGGCCGTACCGGTGCAACGCGTCGCCCACCACGCTCACCGGGTCCTCACCCTTGTCGCAGACCACGACCAGCACCCGGCCGGTGGGGTGGTGCAGCTCCTCAGCTCTCACGATCCTTCTCCCTTCTGGAGGCGGCCGGCCGGCCGGTTGCCGACCAGGCGGCGGCGATGCCGGCGTCGGCCAGGGCGGCGTACCGTTGCCGCCGGTCGACGGCGGCGAGGGCCAGGGCAGTCGCGCCGTGCGCCCGGTCCGCCACCGTGCTCAGGGTGAGCACCACCGGTGTGGGGTGCCACAGGAGCAGCCCGCCCTGGGCCAGGTGCCGGATCCCGAGCGCCCGCAGCGTCACCACGGCGACCGGCGTCACGGAGCCGAACGGTCGCAGCAGCCACCGGGGCGCCGCGATCAGCAGTGCGCCCCAGACCAGCCGGGCCACCGCCGCGGTGCGGACCAGTCGCAGGTGCTCGTCCGCCATCTCAGGCCACCCGGTACCGGTCCGTGCGGTCCGCGCGGAACTCCAGGCCGTTGCCGGGCCGGTCCAGCGGCACCCGTACGCTGCCGCCGGTGGCCGGCTGCGCGCCGTCGAAGAGCATCGACTCGATGCGTACGTGGTCGTGGAACCACTCCAGGTGCCGCAGGTTCGGGGTGGCCGCGGCGACGGGCAGGTGCTGGTGCGGGGCGCAGTGACCGGACACCTGCAGCCCGGCGGCGTCGGCCACCGCGGCGGCCCGGAGGAACTCGGTGATCCCGCCGCACCGGGTCACGTCGATCTGGAGGCAGTCGACGTACGGGGCCATCCGGTGGAAGTAGACCAGGTCGAAGCCGTACTCGCCGGCCGCCACGTCGGGGGCCACCCGGTCGCGGACCAGGCCGAGCCCGGCCAGGTCGTCGGAGCTGACCGGCTCCTCGTACCAGCGCACGTCCAGGTCGGCGGCGGCGTGCGCGACCCGGATCGCCTGCTTGCGCTGGTAGCCGCCGTTGGCGTCGACGTAGAGCTCGGTGCCGTCGCCGATGGTCCGCCGCGCCGCGGTCATCCGGGCCAGGTCCCGCGGGACCTCGGTGCCGCAGGACTCCCCGATCTTGATCTTCACCCGGGGGATGCCCTGCTCGTGCACCCAGTCGGTGAGCTGCCGTTGCTGCTGCTCGGCGTCGTACGTGGTGAAGCCGCCACTGCCGTAGACGGGGATCTGCCGGCGGGCGGTGCCGAGCAGCCGGGCCAGCGGCAGGCCGTGCCGGCGGGCCTTGAGGTCCCAGACGGCGCAGTCGGCGGCCGAGAGGGCGAGCCCGGCGACGCCGGGGCGACCGGCGTTGCGCAGCCGCCGCTGCATGGTCGTCCAGACGGCCGGCACGTCGTCCGGGTCGAGGTCGGCGACGACGGGCGCGAGCAGGTCGGTGACCACCGCGCCGGCCGCCGCCGGGCCGTAGGTCCAGCCGAGGCCGGCGTGCCCGTCGGCCTCGGCCCGGACCAGCACCAGGGTGGTGCTGGTCCAGGCCAGCGTGCCGTCGCCCTCGGGGGCGTCGGTGGGCACCTGGTACGCCTCGGCGGACAGCCGCAGCCTGCTCATCGTCGCCGCCGCAGCAGCGCCGCCAGCGGGGCGAGCGCGCCGAGCCCGACCAGACCGGCGGCGGCCCACCGGGCCGCGGGCGACGGTGGTCGCGGACGCTCGGCGAGGCTCAGCTCCGGGCGCGCGGGGACGGTCCCGCCGTGCAGCCCGGCCCGGAGGAGTTCGGCCAGGTGGATCGCCGACCGCCCGGCGGAGGCGCTCTGCTCGACCTGGGTCCGGCAGCTGAAGCCGTCGGCGAGGATGACGTCGGTGTCGGCGGCGTCCCGCACGGCGGGCAGCAGCACCCGTTCGGCACACGCCTCGGAGACCTCGTGGTGCCCCTGCTCGAAGCCGAAGTTGCCGGCCAGGCCGCAGCACCCGGAGTCGAGGAACTCCGCGTCGACCCCGACCCCGGACAGCACCGCCTGATCGGCGGCGGTGCCGAGGACGGCGTGGTGGTGGCAGTGCGTCTGGATCAGCGCGTGCGCCGGGACCCGTGGCGGCTGCCAGCCGGGGCTGTGGTCGTGCAGCAGCTCGGCCAGCGTGACGGTCTGCTCCCGCAGCCGGGTGACGTCGTCGTCGGCCGGGAACAGCTCGTGGGCGTCGCTGCGGAACACGGCGGTACAGCTCGGTTCGAGCCCGACCACCCGGGTGCCGGCGCGCAGGTGCGGGCGGAGCACGTCGACGGTGCGCCGCAGGACCCGTTTGGCGGTGCCGAGCTGGCCGGTGGAGATCCAGGTCAGCCCGCAGCAGACCGGCCGGTCGGGCACCCGGACCCGCCAGCCGGCCGCCTCCAGCACCTCCACGGCCGCCCGCGCCACTCCCGGGTGGAAGCGGTTGGTGAAGGTGTCCGGCCAGAGCAGCACCTCGCCCCGGGAGCCGTCGCCGCCCGGGGTACGGCGGGCGAACCACTGCTGGAACGACTCGGTGGCGAAGACGGGAATGTCGCGCCGGCGGTCGATGCCGCCGAGCACCTTGGCGAGCCGGCCCAGCCCGGGAGCGTGCGCGAGGGCGTTGACCGTCCGCGGGGCGAGCCCGGCTACGGCGGCCACCGCCGGCAGCCAGCCCATCGAGTAGTGGGCGCGGGGCCGCAACCGGCCCGCGTAGTGGTGGGACAGGAACTCCGCCTTGTACGTGGCCATGTCCACGTTCACCGGACAGTCGGCCTTGCAGCCCTTGCAGGCCAGGCAGAGGTCGAGCGCGTCGCGCACGGCTTCGGAGCGCCAGCCGTCGCCGATCGCGCCGCCCCGGGCGGCGCCGTCGAGCATCTCGAACAGCAGCCGCGACCGGCCGCGGGTGGAGTGCTCCTCCTCCCGGGTGACCATGTACGAGGGGCACATCACGCCGCCGGAGTGCCGGCGGCACTTGCCCACGCCCACGCAGCGCAGCACCGCCTGGCCGAAGCTGCCCGCGTCGTCCGGGTAGGCGAAGACGGTCTCCACGCCGCCGTGGTCGTAGTCGACGCCGAGCCGCAGGTGGCTGTCCAGCGGGTACGGGGGCATCACCTTGCCCGGGTTCATCCGGTCGTCCGGGTCGAAGATCGCCTTGAGCTGGCCGAACGCCCGGGTCAGGCGGTCGCCGTACATCTTCGGCAGCAGCTCGCCGCGGGCCTGGCCGTCGCCGTGCTCCCCGGAGAACGAGCCGCCGTAGGAGACCACCAGGTCGGCGGCGCGTTCGAGGAAGGACCGGAACTCGCGTACGCCGTCGGCGGTGCGCAGGTGGAACGGGATCCGGGTGTGCACGCAGCCCTGGCCGAAGTGCCCGTACAGGGATGCCTGCTGGTAGCCGTACTCGCGATAGAGCTTGCCGAGTTCGCGCAGGTAGTCACCGAGCTTGTCCGGGGCGACCGCCGAATCCTCCCAACCCGGCCAGGTGTCGTCGGCGCCGGGCACGTGGGCGGTGGCGCCGAGCGCGGACTCGCGGACGGCCCACATGCGCTGCTCGTCGGCTGGGTCGGCGAACTCGTGCACGGTGGGCCCGCCGTCGCGGCGGACGTCGTCGATCAGCCGGTCGGCCGCCGCCTTCGCCTCCGCACGGGTGTCCCCGCCGAGCTGCACCATCAGCCAGGCGCCGCCCCGGGGCAGCTCGTGCAACGCCTGCGGGTGCAGGCTCTTGAGTCGCTCGAAGTCGACCAGCTTGTCGTCGATGCCCTCCAGCGCGATGGGGTGGTGGGCCAGGATCCGCGGCACGTCGTCGGCGGCGGCGGCGATGTCCGGGTAGCTGAGGAAGACCAGGGCGTCGGCCTTGACCACCGGGACCAGCTTCAGCCGGCCACGCAGGATGGTGACCAGCGTGCCCTCGGAGCCGACCAGAGCCTGGGCGAGGTGGAAGTTCTTCTCGGGCAGCAGGCTGTCCAGGTTGTAGCCGGAGACCCGACGCGGGATGTGCGGGTAGCGGGTGCGGATGTCGCCCAGGTACTCGTCGCGCAGCGCGCGCAGCTGTCGGTAGACCTCCGCCTTGCGGCCGCCGTCGCGCTGGATGCGGTCGTACTCCTCGTCGGTGGTCTCCCCCACCCACATCCGGGTCCCGTCGTAAAGCAGCACCTCCAGCTCGACGACGTTGTCGACGACCTTGCCGGTGCGCTGGGCGGTGGCGCCGCAGGAGTTGTTGCCGAGCATCCCGCCGAGGGTGCAGTGGTCGTGGGTGGCCGGGCGGGGGCCGTACTCCAGGCCGGTCGCCTTGAGCTGGGCGTTGAGCTCGTCGAGCACGATGCCCGGCTCGACCAGGCAGGTGCGGGCGTCGGCGTCGACCTCCAGCAGCCGGTGGCAGTACTTCGACCAGTCCAGCACCACGGCGGTGTTGGTGCACTCGCCGGCGAGGCTGGTGCCGCCGCCGCGGGAGGTCAGCGGCGCGCGGTGGGGGGGGGGGGGGGGGGAAT